>NZ_JAMYLA010000041.1:0-62060 GCF_040317725.1 Mesorhizobium sp. M1396
TGCCTACTACCCGCGGCGGGGGGGCGGGGCCCCCCGCGGCGGGGGGGGGGGGCGGGCGCCGCGACGACGCTGCCGGTTTCGCTCGACATCAAGCAGATCGACCTGCCCGAGATCGCGTTGGGGCAAGACCTAGCCGGCAGCGGCATCGCCGAACTTGCCGCCAAGGGGATGCTCAAGGCCGACGCCGCGCCGCTGGCGTTCGAGACGACGCTCAACGTCACCCGCCATGATGGCAAGCAGGGCAATGTCGACGCCAAAATCCACTTTGCGCCGGCAGACAACAGGCTCGATCTCGACCTCAAGGCCTCGGAACCGGCAGGCGGCATCATCGCCAATCTGCTTAAATTGCCCGATACGCCGCCGGTCGACATAATCGTCTCGGGTACAGGACCGCTCGCCAACTGGAACGGCATCGGCACGTTCGCGGTCGACGGCAAGATCGTCACTCAGCTGACGGGTCGCCACCAGCTGACCGACAAGGGAAATTACATAGAGGCCGAGGGGGATGGCGATTTCGCCCGCTTCCTGCCGGAGAATTTGAAGCCGCTGTTTGCCGGCAAGACCAGCTTCGATGTCGCGGGCACCGCCACATCGGCCGGCGGTGTCAGTGTCGACCGCGCCAACATCGACAGCGATGCGGTGCATGGCACCGCCACCGGCATCGTCGATCCCGCCGGCGCCAGCGATCTCTCGGTCGAACTCGCCGCCAAGGGGCCGCCTGTCGTCATCAGCGTCGGCAGTAAGGCGCAGCCGATCACGCTGGCGATCAGCAACGCCACCGCCCGCGCGTTCGGTGACGGCAAGGCGCCGATCATCGATATCGGCGCCTCCTTCGTTTCCATCGTCGCCGGTGGTACGCGCCTGGACGATTTGGCGGCGCAGATCCATTCCGACGGTTTCGACATCCAGAACCGCGCCGGGCCGGTCACCGTCAAGCTGGAGGCGGGCGGCCTCAAGACCGACGTGGCGACGTTGGCGCCCTTGATCACCGGCAAGGTCGGTGTCGATCTGGCCGGATCGGTCAGCAAGGATGCCATTGCCATCGACCAGGGCACGCTGCGCTCCGACGCGCTCAACGCTTCGCTGACGGCCACCGTGGCGCTCGCCGATCTGTCGATGCAGCTCAAGATGAACGCGGATGCCGTGGCGACGGCCTTGCCGCCGCAGATTGCGTCGGTGCTCGGTGCCCGCGTGAAATTCTCGGCCACCGCGACGCGCGATCCGCAAGGATCCTTCGCCGCAAACTCGATCGAATTCACCTCCGGTACACTCAGCGCCGCCGGTACGGCCAGCATGCAAGGCACCGACATCCAGGCCGACATCAAGGGCAAACTGGGCGACGTTTCCGTGCTGTCGCCGACGGTCGGCGTGCCGGTTGCCGGCGGCGTCGATTTCGCGCTGTCGGCAAGCGGCGCCATGACGGCGCCGGATTTCACCGTCTCGGCCGACAGCGACAGCCTGACGGCCTCGGGCCGCACGGTGAGGAGCATCAA
Source organism: Mesorhizobium sp. M1396 (assembly GCF_040317725.1). NCBI lineage: Bacteria > Pseudomonadati > Pseudomonadota > Alphaproteobacteria > Hyphomicrobiales > Phyllobacteriaceae > Mesorhizobium > Mesorhizobium sp. M1396. The sequence continues at coordinate 1,494 of NZ_JAMYLA010000041.1, forward strand.
GCTGACGGCCAGCGGCAAGGCCGACATCACCAGCCCCGCCGCCGATGTCTCGCTGACCGGCTCCGTCAACGACCAGCCGCTCGACATCAGGGCGGCGCTGGTGACGAGCGAAGGCAAGCGTTCGATCAATGGCTTCCTGGTGTCGCTGGGCGACAACAAGGTCTCGGGCGATCTCGCGCTGGACGACAAATTCATGCCGCTCGGCACGCTGACGCTCGCGGCACCCGCGATCGACCAGTTGGCCGCGCTTGCCGGCCAGGCGGTGACGGGCGACATCGACGGCACCATCCGCTTTGCCAAGGAGGGCGACGCGCCGTCGGTCGCCATCGACGCGAAGAGCACGTCGATCGCGCGCGGCGAGGTGACGGCCAAGGCGATCACCGTCAATGCACTGATTGCCAACTATCTCAAGGCGCCGGCGATCGCTGGTTCGATCAAGGCCGACAGCGTCACCTCGGGAACCACCGAAATCGGCGCCATCGGCGTCGACCTGAAGCGCGACGGCGACTGGACCAATTTCACCGGCGGCGCCACCATATCAGGGATTCCGGCGACCGCTGCCGGCCGGGTGAAGATCGCCGATGGCACGACCAGCGTCGAGATCTCCTCGGGCGAAGCCACCGTTCGCGGCATCAAAGCGGCAATCGCTCAAGCCTCGACGCTGAGCATCGCCAACGGCACGACCCGCATCGAAAGACTGGCGCTCGATGTCGGGGGCGGCTCGGTGACCTTGTCCGGTACCGCTGGCCAGACGCTGGACCTCGCGGCGCAATTTTCGGCACTGCCGGCAGCGCTCGCCAATGATTTTTCGCCCGGTCTCGATGCGGTGGGCACGCTCGACGGCACGGCGCAGGTGACCGGATCGGCGGCCGCCCCCGACGTCCGTTTCAACGCGCGGCTTGCTGGCGTCGAAACCAGCCAGACCCGCCAGGCCGGGCTAGGGCCGCTCGCTGTCGACGCGGCCGGCAGCTACACCATGGCCGGCGGTGTTGTTCTCGACCATGCGACGCTGACCGGCGACAAGATTTCCGGCAAGGCGGCCGGCACCCTCAACCCGAACGGCGCCAGCGATTTCGCCCTCGACCTCGCCTCGTCCGGACCGAGCCTGCCGCTGAGGCTGGGCAGCGTTGAAAGCCCGATCAAGCTCGAGCTGCAGGCGCTTTCGGTGAAGGCAGCGGGGCAGGGCACGCAGCCCCGGCTGGACATTTCGGCGACGCTGCCTTCGGTTGCCACAAAGCTGGCCAAGGTCGAAGGCGTAGCGGTCGCCCTGCATTCCGATGCCTTTGACTTGAAGACCCGCACGGGGCCGATCTCCGGCGCGGTGTCGGCGGAAAAGATCGGTCTCGACAATGCGACCATCGCGCCGCTCATCGCCGGCAAGGTCACGGCCAAGGTTGCCGGCAGCCTGGCCGCGGACGCCGTCACCATCGACAGCGGCTCGGTGACGAGCGATGCGCTGAACAGTGGCTTCAACGGGCGGGTATCGCTGGCCGACGGCGCCATCGATCTCAATTTGAAAGCCGATGCCGCCTCGACGGCGCTGCCGGCGGCGGTGCGCGGCGTGCTTGCCGAACGCGCGCAACTGAGCGCTGCGCTGAAGCGCGATGCGTCGGGCAATGTCAATGTCGATGGATTGAAGCTGGCCTCGGGCGCGCTGACCGCGCAAGGGCAAGCCAGGCTTGCCGACAACAAGCTCGCCGCCGACATCAAGGGTGCGCTGAGCGACATCTCGCTGCTGTCGAAAGATGCCAAGGGCGCCGTAGCCTTCGCGTTGAATGCACAGGGGTCAGCCACCGCGCCGGATTTGTCGCTGACGGTCGACAGCGACAGGCTGCTGGTGGCATCGCGCGACATCACCGCTCTGAAGCTGACCGCCACCGGCAAGGCCGATGCCGCCAATCCGGCGGCGAATGTGCAACTGACCGGCAATGTCGCCGGCCAGGCGCTGCAAGGCAGCGCGGTGCTGGCGACGGCGGACGGCAAGAGCGCCATCAACGGCCTGCTGCTGTCGCTGGGTAAGAACAGGATTTCGGGCGATCTGGCGCTGGACGAGAAGTTCGTGCCGGTCGGCACTATCGCGCTCGACCTGCCCGATATCGGGCCGCTGGCGGCACTGGCGCTGGAAAAGGCCGAAGGCGACGTGCGCGGCACGATTGCTTTTTCGAAGAATGGCCCCGCACCGCAAGTCGCGATCAAGGCGGCGACGGCATCGATTTCGCGGGGCGACCTTCAGGCGAAAGCCGTCTCTATCGATGCGCTGGTCACCAACTATCTGGCAGTACCCGTGATCTCCGGAAAGATCCGCGCCGACACCGTCACTTCAGGCGGCACCGTGATTAGCGGCATCGATGTCGACTTGAAGCGCGACGGTGACTGGACCGGCTTTTCCGGCGGCGCAACCGTCAAGGGCATTCCGGCGCGGGCCGCTGGCCGCGTGAAAGTGGCCAACGGCACGACGACCATCGAGCTTGCGTCCGGCCAGGCGACCGTCCAGGGCATCAAGGCGGCCATCGCCCAGGCCTCGACTGTCAGCATTGCCAATGGCACGACGACGCTGGACCGGCTGGTGCTCAACCTTGGCGGCGGCACCGTGACGGTGACGGGCAAGGTCGGCGCGGCGCTCGACATCAACGCGACGCTGGCGCGGGTGCCGATGTCGCTCGCCAACAGTTTCTCGGCCGGTCTCGACGCCGCCGGTTCGATTTCGGGCACGGTCAAGGTGACGGGTGCTCCGGCGAGCCCCGCCGTTGCCTTCAACATCGACGCGGCCGGGGTGCAGACGTCGCAGACCCGAGGTGCTGGTGTCGGTGCGGTGAGTGTTTCCTCGTCCGGCACCTTTGCCGCCAACAAGCTCGGCTTCACTGCCAATGTCAGCGATGGCGCCGGCCTTGGCCTCAAGGGAGGCGGCACCGTGACGACAGCCGGCACGCCGTCGCTGGTGCTCGACTTCAATGGCGCCGTGCCCTTCGGCCTGCTCAGCCAGAAGCTCGCCGCGCAGGGCCTAGCGCTGTCTGGAACCGCCAATGTCAACGTTCAGGTGCGCGGTCCCGCGACGTCGCCTGTCATCGGCGGCAGCGTCAGCACCTCTGGTGCGCGCCTTGTCGATGCGCGCTCAGGCCTCGCCGTCAACGATCTCGCCGCCGATATCTCGATTTCCGGCGGCATCGCCAGGATCAACCGGCTGACCGGGACGCTGTCGACGCGCGGCAGCCTGTCGGCCAGCGGCACCGTCGGCATCAACCCGGCGCAGGGTTTCCCGGCCGACCTGTCGATCAAGCTGGTCGACGGCCGCTATACGGATGGAAGGGTCGTGACCGCCAATCTCGGCGGCGACCTGACGGTAAAGGGACCGCTGACGTCGGCTCCGGTGATCGCCGGCACCGTCAACCTCGCCAAGACGGTGATCACGGTTCCGGACAAATTGCCGGGCTCGCTGACGGCGCTCGACGTCAAGCACAAGAACGCGCCAGGTGCGGTACGGGCGCAGGACAAGGCGCTGCGGCCGCCGACGACAAGCGGCAAGGGCGGCAGCGCTGGCCTTACCCTCGATGTCACGGTCAATGCGCCGAATCAGATATTCATCCAGGGCAGGGGCGTCGATGCCGAACTCGGCGGCTCGCTCAGGCTGACCGGCCCGGCCTCGTCGCCGCAAGCGGTAGGCACCTTCACCTTGCAGCGCGGCCGGCTGACGATCCTCGGCAAGCGGCTGACCTTCACCGAAGGCACGGTTGGCTTCTCCGGCTCGCTGGTGCCCTATCTCAACCTGACTGCGACAACGACGACGACCAGCGCCACTGTCACCATAGTGGTGTCGGGCGAGGCGACCAATCCGAAATTCATCTTCTCCTCGGTGCCGGCGCTGCCCGAGGACGAGGTGCTGGCGCAATTGATCTTCGGCCGCTCGATGTCGAACCTGTCGCCGCTGCAGATCGCCCAACTTGCCGAAGCGGCAGGGCAACTGGCCGGGGTCGGCGGCTCGACGTCACTGCTGGAAAACCTGCGCAGCGCCATCGGCGTCGACGATCTCGACGTCACCACGGACGAGCAGGGCGGCACGGCGGTTTCGGCCGGCAAATACCTCAACGACCGCACCTATGTGACGATCCAGAAGGGTGACAAGCCGGGCTCGGGCAAGGCGACGATCGACCTCAATGTCGGGCGCGGCGTCAAGCTGCGCGGCGAGGCCAACGATGCCGGCGAAGCCAAGGGCGGCATCTTTTACGAAAAGGAATACTGATCTTTCGACTGGGCTTTTGGCCCCACGTTGGCTCGAAAGTGGCGCTGTCCGGCCCCCGGTAAATGTCTCGGTTTAATCGACTATCGAGATTTCAGAGGAATCCGTCGTGCAATAGCAATTTTGCGCCAAGACTGTCGTTATCACGCGAACCGCTCCCTTTCCAAAGTTGCACATTCCCTAACATGTTCCCAATCCATGCCGTCTTTGACATCATGGCCCGGATGCGGAATGTTAAATGGCGGAAAGCCAACAATGGGAGTTAAGTCATGACAATTTACAAGAGTAATGGCGATCGCGTTCCGGATCACATCCTGGCCATGGCCGAAGACGCCAAGGCAGGCAAGGTGGATCGCCGCGAATTCCTGGCCATGGCCAGCGTCTTCGGTGCATCGACGGCAATGGCTTACGGCTTGCTCGGCCTCGCCGACCCGACGCCGGCAAAAGCCGAAGAGGTAAAAGGCAAGAAGGGCGGCACGCTGAAGATCGCCCAGTGGATCAAGGATCCGAAGGATCCGCGCAAGTCCGACTGGTCGGAAATTGCCAATGCCGAGCGCCAGGCGCTCGAGCCGCTGGTCAAGTACACACCCGAATACACATTCCGCCCCTATCTGCTGGAAAGCTGGGACGTCAACGACGATGCCACGCAGTACACGCTGCATGTGCGCAAGGGCGTCACCTGGTCGAATGGCGATGCCTTCACCGCCGCCGACGTCGTCTTCAACCTCAAGCGTTGGGCCGACAAGAAAGCCGAAGGCAATTCGATGCCCGGCCGTCTCGGTTCGCTGGTCAAGGACGACAAGCTCGACGAAAGCGCCGTGACCATGCCTGACGACCATACGGTCGTGCTCAAGCTCGGCAAGCCTGACATCGCGCTCATTCCCAACATGTGCGACTATCCCGGCCTGATCGTCCACAAGAGCTTCGACGAGAAGGGCGGCGACTTCAAGGCCTGCCCGATCGGCACCGGCCCGTTCGAGCTCGTCTCCTACGATGTCGGCCAGAAAGTGGTCTACAAGCGCCGCACCGACGACAAGTGGTGGGACGGCGAAGTGTTCCTCGATGGCCTGGAATTCATCGACTACGGCACCGATCCGGCCGCCATGGTCAGTGCTTTCGAAGCCGGCGAGGTGCACACCAATTTCGAGACCTCGGCCGACTACGTGTCGATCCTCGACGGCATGGACCTGGTGAAGTCGGAAATCGTCACGGCGTCGACCATCGTCTGCCGCACCAACGTCAACAACAAGCCTTATGGCGACCAGAAGGTGCGCAACGCGCTGCAACTCGCGGTCGACAACAATGTCGTTCTTCAGCTTGGCTATGGCAATGCCGGCACGGTCGCCGAAAACCACCATGTCTGCCAGATCCATCCGGAATATTATGAGCTTGCGAAGGTCGCGCGCGATCCGGCCAAGGCAAAGGCGCTGATGGCGGAAGCCGGCCAGGCCGACTTCGAACACGAGCTGATCACCGTCGACGAGGACTGGCACAAGAACACCGGCGATGCGATCGCCGCCCAGATGCGCGACGCCGGTCTCAAGGTGAAGCGCACCGTGCTGCCGGGCTCGACGTTCTGGAACGATTGGACCAAGTATCCGCTGTCCATGACCAACTGGAACATGCGGCCGCTTGGCGTCCAGGTGCTTGCGATCGGCTATCGCACGGGCGAAGCCTGGAACGAGACGGGCTATTCGAATCCCGATTGGGATGCCAAGCTCAATGCGGCGCTCGCCGTTGCCGACGCCGCGAAGCGCAAGGAGATGATGAAGGACATCGAGCAGATCCTGCAAGATTCAGGCATCATCATCCAGCCGTACTGGCGCAAGCTCTACAGCCACTCGGTCAAGGCGGTGCAGAACTACAAGATGCACCCGACCTTCGAGCGCGACTACGGCAAGGTCTGGCTCGAACAGGCTTGATCGCGCCGACAAGGGGAAGGGGCGTCGCCCCTTTCCCTCGCTCTTTGCATCGTCTGCCCCTGTGGGTCCGCGCTTCTCAAAAAAGTTGCGGGACTCCGGGGCAAGGTCGTGCAACAAAAACAAGGTTGATCGCATCCGAAGGCCTGTTTGACAGTCAGCCCCGCCGGTCACGGCAGGGTTGGCTTTCATAGCGGGCTCAAACCCCAACCCATCGGCAGGGGGCAGCCATGCTTTCTTTCGTTATCAGGCGTCTTGGCACCATGGCATTGACGATGCTGTGCCTGACCATGGTTGTCTTCTTCCTGATCAACCTCGAACCCAATCTGAAGAAGCTGGCGATCAGCCAGACCGAAATGCATACATCGGCCGAGCAGCTCGAGAATTGGCTGGTCAACCATGGCTACCGGCAGAACTTCTTCGTGCGTTATGGTCAGTGGCTGGGCGTCGTGCCCAAGCAGCCTGTGAGCGACCCGGCGACCGGCAAGCCCGCGCAGCGTTTCTCCTTCTGCAACGATCCGCTCGTGCCGACCTTCGCCGGCGTTTTCGAGGGCGATTTCGGCTGCTCGACCAAGTTCAAGGCAACCGTCGCCTCGAAACTGTTCCCGGCGCTCGGCGCCACCGGCATCCTGATGTTCTGGGTGCTGGCGGTGATGGTGCCGATCTCGCTGCTGATCGGCATTCTGGCCGGCATGCGCGAGGGTTCGCGAACCGACCGCGTGCTTTCGGTGGCCTCGATCGCTTCGACCGCGACGCCTGAATATGTGTCCGGCGTCATCTTTACCGTCATCTTCGCCTCATGGCTTGGCTGGCTGAACGGTTCGGCGGCATCGGCGAGCCAAGGCATCACCTTCTACAATTTCACCTTGCCGGTGATGACGCTGGCGATCTACGGCATCGGCTACATCGCCCGCATGACGCGCGCTTCGATGGTTGAGGTGATGACGCAGCAATATATCCGCACCGCCCGGTTGAAGGGTCTCTCCTTCGGCAGCGTGGTGGTCAAACATGCGCTGCGCAACGCGCTGATCGCGCCGTTCACCGTCATCATGCTGCAGTTTCCCTGGCTGCTCACCGGCGTCGTCATCGTCGAGGTGATGTTCCGCTACCAAGGCTTCGGCTACACGCTGGTCGAGGCGGCCGGCAACAACGACATCGACCTTTTGCTAGGCTGCTCGCTGGTTTCGGTGTTCATCGTCTTGATCACGCAGCTCATTTCCGATGTCGGCTACGCGTTTCTCAATCCGCGTATCAGAGTTCAGTAGGGAGCCAAGCGGATGCCGGTTCAATATATCAGTGGCTTCACCGTCGTTCTCGAAGTGCTGTCGCGCTTCTGGCCGGTCTGGATCGCGCTCGTCATCGTCATGGGCGCGAGCTTCGCCTACAAGAAGAAGCTGGCGCTCTATGGCCAGTTGTTCGACAGCGGTGTCGGCGTCGTCGGCGTCGGCATCTGTCTGTTCTGGCTGTTCACGGCGATCTTCGCCGCGACCATCTCGCCGTTCGATCCGCTGGCCCAGGTCCCCATCATGAAGGACGTGCTGCCGGGCGCCATCGAACCGCAATCGGGGCTGACCTATCTGTTCGGCGGCGACAAGCTGGCGCGCGACGTGTTCTCGCGCATGGTCCATGGCAGCCAGATCGTGCTGATCATCGCGCCTGCCGCAACCGGCTTCGCGCTGATGGTCGGCATCACGCTCGGCCTGCCCGCGGGCTATTACGGCGGCAAGATCGACACGGTGCTGTCGTTCCTGGCCAATTTGGTGCTCGCCTTCCCGGTCATCCTGCTGTTCTACCTGCTGGTGACGCCGGGCATCATGGATACGCCGATCCCCTATGCGATGGCCGGCGTGTTCTTCCTGTTCCCGATCATCTTCTTCAGCGTGCTGTTCTGGACGCGCTACAAGAACCGGCCCGACCGGCTCTACATCCTGCTCGGCATCACCCTGATCGTCGGCGGCTGGATCTATCTCGGCCTTGTGTTCGACAAGGACCCGCTGAGGATCGTTCACATCGATCCCAACCAGCTCAACATCTTCGTGGCGGTGGTGTTCGCCTCCAGCCCCGGCGTGTTCCGCATCGTGCGCGGCCTTGTGATGGACATCAAGACACGCGACTATGTGGCGGCGGCGCAGACGCGCGGTGAATCGCCCTGGTACATCATGCTGTGGGAGATCCTGCCCAATGCGCGCGGGCCGCTGATCGTCGATGCTTGCCTGCGCATCGGCTACACCACGATCCTGCTCGGCACGTTGGGGTATTTCGGCCTCGGCCTGGCGCCGGAAAGCCCGGACTGGGGCACCGCGATCAAGGACGCCAGCCGGTTGCTGCGCTCCTTCATCCACCCGGCGCTGCCACCAACGATCGCGCTGATGTCGTTCGTGCTGGGCTTGAACCTGCTCGCCGACTCGTTGCGCGAACAATCGATGAAAGACTGATCTGCGGGTTTCGACCCGATGCGCCTAAGAGAATTAGGCCTGAAAGAACCAGGATTGGAGCGACCCATGAACGAGGCAGTTCGAAATCCCGCCAAGCCGACCCCTGGGCCGACCAATGGGCCGATCATCGAGATCGAGAACCTGTCGATCTCCTTCTTCACCCGCAAGGGCGAGATACCGGCCGTCATGGATTTTTCCTGCACTGTCATGCCGGGCGAGGCGATGGGCATCGTCGGCGAATCCGGCTGCGGCAAGTCGACCGTGTCGCTCGGCATCATGCGCGACCTCTCCAACATCGGGAAGATCGTCGGCGGCAAGATCAAGTTCCAGGGCAAGGACATGGGCGAGCTCTCCGATGAGGAGTTGCGCGCCATCCGCGGCAACAAGATCGCGATGATCTACCAAGAGCCGATGGCCAGCCTCAACCCGGCGATGAAGGTCGGACAGCAGTTGATGGAAGTGCCGCTGATCCACGACAAGGTGTCGAAGGAAGAGGCGTATAAACGCGCGCTCGAAATGGTACGCTCGGTCAAGCTGCCCGATCCCGAGCGCATGATGCGCTCCTATCCGCACCAGCTCTCCGGCGGCCAGCAACAGCGTATCGTCATCGCCATGGCGTTGCTGTCGAAGCCGGCGCTGCTGTTGCTCGACGAGCCGACGACGGCGCTCGACGTGACGGTGGAAGCGGGCATCGTCGACTTGGTCAAGGGGCTCGGCGAGAAGTTCGGCACGTCGATGATCTTCGTCTCGCACAATCTCGGCCTGATCCTGGAGACCTGCGACCGCATCACGGTGATGTATTCTGGCGAGGCGGTCGAGACCGGCAAGATCAAGGATGTCTTCGACCGGATGCGCCATCCCTACACGCAAGGGCTGTTCCGCTCGATCCCGCTGCCCGGCGCCGACAAGAACTCACGGCCGTTGATTTCGATTCCCGGGCAATTGCCGCTGCCGCACGAGCGGCCCAAGGGCTGCAATTTCGGCCCGCGCTGCCACCATTTCGTCGAGGGCGTCTGCAACGCCGCCGAAATCCCGATGATCGAGGTCGCGGGACATGAAGGCCATTTTTCGCGCTGCGTGCGCTTCAATGAGATCGACTGGGAGGCGCTGCCGCCCGGCGCCAAGAAGGTCAATGAGCGCGTCGTGCCCGGCGCGCCGGTGCTCAAGATCGAGGATCTGAGAAAATACTACAGAGTCGGCGGCAGCGAGGTGTTCGGCTCGAGCGAGGGCCGCGTCGTCAAGGCCAACGAGACGATCTCGTTCATGGCGCGTGAATCCGAGACGGTCGCCATAGTCGGCGAATCCGGCTGCGGAAAGTCGACGCTGGCCAAGGTGCTGCTCGGGCTGGAGACGGCAAGTGCCGGCACGGTGACGCTGGGCAACAAGGAAATCCAGTCGACCGGCATCGAGAGCCGTAGCGTCGAGACTGTATCGTCGATCCAGATGGTGTTCCAGAACCCGTTCGACACGCTCAATCCCAGCCATTCGGTTGGCTCGCAGATCATCCGCACGCTGGAGAAGTTCAATGTCGGCAAGACGGTTGCCGACCGCCGCAAGCGCATGCTGGAACTGCTCGATCTGGTGAAGCTGCCGCGGGCCTTCGAGACCCGCAAGCCGCGCCAGCTATCCGGCGGCCAGAAGCAGCGCATCGGCGTGGCGCGGGCCTTTGCCGGCGACGCCAAGGTGGTGGTGGCCGACGAGCCGGTCTCGGCACTGGACGTGTCCGTGCAGGCAGCTGTGACCGAACTTTTGATGGACATCCAGCGCAAGAACAAGACGACGATGCTGTTCATCAGCCACGACCTGTCCGTCGTGCGCTACATCGCCGACCGCGTCGTCGTCATGTATCTCGGCTATATTGTCGAGCAGGGTACGACCGACCAGATATTCGCGCCGCCCTATCACCCCTATACCGAGGCACTGCTGTCGGCGATCCCGATCGCCGACACCAGCGTGGTCAAGCGCCACATAGTGCTGGAAGGCGATATCCCGTCGGCGATGAACCCGCCGTCGGGCTGTCCGTTCCAGACGCGCTGCGGCTACAAGAAGCTGGTGCCGGACAATCTGTGCGAGACCAAGGTGCCGCTGGTCAAGCATCTCGGCGACGGCCATATGAGCCTGTGCTGGCTCTCCGACGATGTGCTGGCCAAGATGGAACCGGTGATCAAGTTCGACAAGGAACATGCCGCGCATGAAGGCGTGCCCGAGGACTCGCCGCATGGCGATGGCCCGGGCTTTGCCGGCCCGCCGCCGAAGCGTCCGCGTGGCAAGAAGCCGAAGCCGAGCTGATCAAGGCGCTGCCGCTGTCGCGGCAGCCCTTTTAGGTGCCGCACTGGCTCAACTGCTGCGCATAGTCGCGGGCCATCTTCTCGGTCGCCCTCGCATAGCCTTGGACGCCGGCATCGCCCCGGTTGCCGCGGCCATAGGCGGTCCAGCCGAGATAGTAGGCGAGATAGAGATTGTAGGTGTCGTTGCGAGCGACGCCATAGGTGTCAGCGGTCTTGGAGTGATACCAGCCGACGAAATCGACCGCATCGGCGAACTTCGTGCGCCGCGCCGCCCAGTTGCCGGTCTCGCTCTGATATTGCGACCAAGTGCCGTCCAGCGCCTGTGAGAAGCCGGTGGCCGATGAGACATGCTTCCACGGAATGAAGCCGAGGAGCTTGGTGCGTGGCGGCCTTGCGTTGCTCTTGAAGCCGGATTCCTTGCGCACCGTCGCCATGAGCACGGGAACCGGCACGCCGTATTTCTGTTGCGCGCGCTCGGCGGCCGACTGCCAGTTGTCGAACCAACCGTCATTCTGGTCGAAGACGGCACAGACGTTGTTGATGTGGTTGGGCGGTGTCGCGCAGGCAGAAAGTGCCAACAGCACGCAAACGGCACCAATTTTACTAAAACTCGAACTACGCATTGGCAGAGCAATAGGCTGAAATCATAAAGGGAATCTTGCAGCGTTCGTTAACGCCTCGTCGCACACCCCCTTGAAAAAAATCCAGTACCTGTAAATCGACGTGTTTCGTCGCTTTTTCTAAATTGATGCCGCAGAAATGCCGCCGTGGCTAAAATCACGCCCGCAAACGGCGCATTTCTGACAGCTTGCCTCGTTTGCCGGGGCTTTGATGCCAGGCATGAACGAACCGAGACGCAAACGCGGCGCCGAGCGCACCAGCAACAGGGGGCCGTCGGCCATTCCGCAACTGCCGCTCAGGCGGGTGACAAATCCCTATCCGCCAATGGCCATGCTGTCGCCCGACCAGATCGAGCAGATCCACCAGGCGTCGATGCACATATTGGAGAATTTCGGCATCGAGGTGATGAGCCCGCGCGCACTGTCGCTGTTCGAGAAGGCCGGCGCCAAGGTCGATCATGCCTCAGCGAATGTCCGCATCGATAGGGGGTTGGTCGCAGAGGCGTTGAAGACCACGCAATCCAGCTATGTGTTGACGCCGCGCAATCCGGCCAACGCCGTTCATCTCGGCGGCAACACCATCAATTTCACCCTCGTTGCCGGGCCGCCCAATGTGCACGACATGGAGCGCGGCCGCCGCGCCGGCAATCTGCGCGACTATTCGGATCTGACCCGGCTGGCGCAGCATTTCAACTGCATCCACATGCTCGGCAATCAGGTCTGCGCGCCGGTCGAGCTGCCGGCCAACTCCCGCCATCTCGACACCTATTTCACCAATCTGACGCTGACCGACAAGAGTTTCCATGTCTCGGCGATCGGCCGGGGCAGGGCGCTCGACGGCATCGAGATGATGGCGATCGCCCGTGGCTTGAGCCTCGACCAGATGCGCGACGACCCCGGCGTCACCACCATAATCTCGGTCAACTCGCCGCGCCGCTTCGACGAGATGATGGCCGAGGGGCTGATGACCATGGCCGAGTTCGGCCAGTCGGTGGCGGTGACGCCGTTCACGCTGATGGGGGCGATGAGCCCGGTGACGCTGGCCGGCGCGCTGGCGCAGCAGAACGCCGAGGCGCTGTTCGGTGTGGTGCTGACTCAGCTGGTGCGTCCGGGCGCGCCTGTCATGTACGGCGCCTTCACCTCCAATGTCGATATGAAGTCGGGCGCGCCGGCCTTCGGCACGCCGGAGAACACCAAGGCCAACATCGCGTCGGGACAGCTGGCGCGGCGTTACGGGTTGCCGTACCGCACGACGCCGGGCTCGGCCTCCAACGCCGCCGACGCGCAAGGCGCCTATGAGACGTTGATGGCACTGTGGGGCGCGGTGCTCGGCCATGGCAATCTCGTCTATCATGCCGCCGGCTGGCAGGAGGGCGGGCTGACGGCGTCGTTCGAGAAGCTCATCATCGATGTCGAGATGATCCAGCACATGATGGAATTCCTGCGTCCCATCGAGGTCAACGAGGCCGAGCTTGCCGTCGAGGCTTTGGGCGCGGTGCCGACCGGCGGTCATTTCTTCGGCGAGCCGCACACGCTGGAGCGCTACGCCACCGCCTTCTACCAGCCGATGCTGTCCAACTGGCAGAACTACGAGGCCTGGCAAGAGGCCGGTGGCCTCGACGCCACGGCACGCGCGACGCGGCTGTGGAAGAAGGCATTGGAAGACTATGTCGAGCCGGTGATGGATATCGCCGTGCGCGAGGCGCTGGAGGCTTACATGGCCAGGCGCAAGGAATCGATCGGGCAGGGCGAGCCGTGACGCTTCCCAGCTCGAATCCAGTCACCCATCCAACTCACTGATATCAGAGAAAAATCCATGAAATCGCATGCAAAGGTCGTGGTCATTGGCGGTGGCGTCGTCGGGTGCTCCGTGCTGTTCCATCTCGCTCGCCACGGCTGGACCGACGTGGTGCTGCTGGAGCGAGACGAGCTGACATCCGGCTCGACCTGGCATGCGGCCGGCGGCATGCACACCATCAATGGCGACCCCAATGTCGCCAAGCTGCAGAAATACACCATCAACCTCTACAAGGAGATCGAGGAGCTTTCCGGCCAGGCGACCGGCGTGCATCTGACCGGTGGCGTGCTTTTGGCGGCGACCGAGGCGCGGCTCGACTGGCTGCGCGGCGTCGTCGCCAAGGGCCGCTATCTCGGCATCGAGCTTGCGGAAATCTCCCCCAAAGAGGCGGCCGAGCTGATGCCGCTGCTCGACCCCAAGCAGTTCGTCGGCGCCGTCAGGAACAAGGAGGACGGCCATCTCGATCCCTCCGGCGTCACCCATGCCTATGCCAAGGCGGCGCGCAAACTCGGCGCCGAGGTCGAGCGCTTCACCAAGGTCGAGGACATCGTGCGGCGTCCCGACGGGATGTGGCGCGTCATCACCAACAAGGGCGACGTGGTGGCCGAGCATGTCGTCAACGCCGGCGGCCTGTGGGCGCGCGAGGTCGGCCGCATGGTTGGCCTGGAGCTTCCGGTGCTGGCGATGGAGCACATGTACCTGATCACCGAGGACATGCCGGAAGTCGCCGCCTGGAACGCCAAGACCGGCACCGAGATCATCCACGCGGTCGACTTCGATGGCGAGCTCTATCTGCGCCAGGAGCGTGGCGGCATGCTGATGGGCACCTATGAGAAGGCCAACAAGCCGTGGTCCGAGTTCCAGACGCCGTGGAATTTCGGCCATGAATTGCTGGCGCCGGACATCGACCGCATCGCGCCGTCGCTGGAGGTCGGGTTCCGGCATTTCCCGGCCTTCCAGAACACCGGCATCAAGCAGATCATCAACGGACCCTTCACCTTCGCGCCGGACGGCAACCCGCTGGTCGGGCCGGTGCGCGGGCTGCCGGGCTTCTGGGTCGCCTGCGGCGTCATGGCTGGTTTTTCACAGGGCGGCGGCGTCGGGCTGGCACTGTCCAACTGGATGATCGAGGGCGATCCCGGCGCCGACATCTGGGCGATGGACGTCGCGCGCTATGGCGACTGGGCGACGATGGCCTACACCAACGCCAAGGTGCGCGAGAATTATTCCAGGCGATTTTCGATCCGCTTTCCCAATGAGGAACTGCCCGCCGGGCGGCCGCTGAAGACGACACCGGTCTATGATTTGCTGTCTGCCAGGGGTGCGCAATGGGGCGTTGCCTATGGGCTGGAGATGCCGCTCTGGTACGCGCCGGAGGGCGTCAAGGACGAGTTCTCGTGGCGCCGCTCGAGCGACTTCACGCAGGTGGCCAAGGAGGTCGCGACCGTCCGCGACGGTGTGGGCCTGTCCGAGATTTCGAGCTTCGCCAAATACGAGGTGACGGGCGAGGGCGCGGCCGCATGGCTCGACCGGATGCTTGCCTGCAAACTGCCGAAGCCCGGCCGCATGACGCTGGCGCCGATGCTGAAGGAAGACGGCAGACTGATCGGCGATTTCACGCTGGCCAATCTTGGCAGCGAAGGCTGGTTCCTCGCCGGCTCCGGCATCGCCGAGCAATATCACATGCGCTGGTTCGAGAAGCACCTGCCTGATGACGGCTCGGTTCGCATCGATGCGCTTGGCCAGAAGCTCACCGGCGTGTCGATCGCCGGCCCGAGGGCGCGGGATGTGCTGGCCAAGGCCACACGCTCCGACGTGTCCAATGCGGCGGTTCCGTTCATGGCCATAGGCAGGATGGATATCGGCATGGCGCCATGCCTGGTCGGCCGCGTCAGCTACACCGGCGATCTCGGCTACGAGGTCTGGGTAGCGCCGGAATACCAGCGCGCCGCCTATCAGACGTTGATGGCGGCCGGCGAGGAATTCGGCATTGGCCTGTTCGGCTCGCGCGCGCTCAACGCGCTGCGGCTGGAGAAGAATTACGGCTCGTGGGGACGCGAGTACCGGCCGATCTACGGGCCGCTCGAGGCCGGGCTCGACCGTTTCGTCGCCTATGGCAAGGACGCCGACTTCGTCGGCAAGGCCGCGGCACTCGCCGAGCGCAAGCAGGGCGGCAAATTGCGCCTGCGTGCCTTCATCGTCGACGCCGACGACGCCGACGTCATCGGCGACGAGCCGATCTGGTTCGGCGGCGCCGTGCGCGGCTGGGTCACCTCGGGCGGCTACGCGCATCACTCGAAAAAATCCGTTGCCGTCGGCTATGTGCCAAAAGAGATCGCCGATGAGAGCGACGGGTTCGAGATCGAGTTGTTGGGTAAACGCCATGCGGCGCGCATGCAGCCGGCAGCGCTGTTCGACGCCAATTTCGAGCGGATGCGCGCCTGAAATCAGGCGGGTATCGCAAGGGTCAGGCGTTGCGGCGATTGTCCAGCGCGAAGGCGCCGGCGCCGGCGAACACCAGATAAAGGAAGATGAAGCAGAACGAGATCGCCGAATCGCCGCCGTTGTTGACGGGGAAGAAGTCGCGCGGCATGTGCGCCATGAAATAGGCGATCGCCATTTCGCCCGCCAGAAGGAACGCGACCGGGCGGGTGAACAGCCCCAGCGCCAGCAGGATGCCGCCGGCGAATTCGAGGATGCCGGCTGTGAGCGTCAGTCCAGTCAAGGCGCCGGCATGCTCGCCGATCGGGAAATTGAACAGCTTCTGCGAGCCATGCTCGATGAACTGCAGGGCCGTGACGATGCGCAAAACACCGAGTGCCTGCGGCTGATATCTGGCAAGGCCATCGAAAAGCTTCATCCAAAACTCCCTTTTACCCTCCCGGACCGGGCATAGATTACCGCCCGGCAATGGACCATTCACTTCACATGACCTGCCATCAACAACCGGTGATTGGAAATGTTCCCCAGCCCTTTCATAGCATTCACGCTAGGGTTGCATTCTTGCCGCTATGGTTGTATTGGTGTGTGGATACTCCAACCGGGTGGGTTCCCTTTGCCATGAAAAAAGTCGTCATCAGCCTATTCGCATTCCTTGCGGGCACCAGCTTCGCCTTGGCCGAGGAGGCAGGCTGCGAGGCCTTCAAATGGTCGGTGACGCGGGAACAGGCCCTGTTTGCCGCAGCGCCTTCAACTTCGTCGGAAACGACGCTGGCGGTCGGTGCGGCCGCGGACCTGGCGCTGGTGCCGGTCGAGAAAGCCGGCTTCGCGATACCGCCCGAACGTGCTCCTGTGGCAGGCACGTTCGGCGCTGTTACCAGCGTGGAGGTGCCACCCGAGGGTGCTATACAGATAAGTCTCTCGGGTGAGGCCTGGATCGATGTCATTCAGGACGGCCACGCCATCAAGTCGGCGGGCTATAGCGGCGTGAAAACCTGCCCCGGCATCCGCAAGAGCGTGCGCTTCAAGCTTGCGTCCGGCCCGGCCACCGTCCAGTTCAGCGGCGCGAAAGAGGCTGACTTGAAGGTCGCGGTGCTGGCGCCGGAATAGGCTAGCGCCAGGCTAAGGAATACGGCCCTTCATTGATGGTGCGATGAAGGGCCGGCGCTTTGTTCCCATGCTATTTATCGCCGTCAACGTACCGGCGCCATCAATGCGAAATGCGCGCCTTGCGGGTCCTGGCACTGGACGACCCAGCTGCCGCCGGGGACCTCCATCGGCCCCATCAGGATCTTGCCGCCATTGTCGGTCACGCGTTTGGCCGCCGCGTCGATGGCCGGAACATTGAAATAGAATTGCCAGACCGGGACCGGAATCTGCTCCGGCTTGTTCATGATGCCGCCACCAGATTCGGGGCCGGCGGTGAAGGTCTGGTAGGTGCCCATCGGGCCCATATCGAAATCACCGGCATCGACCCAGCCGAACTGGTCGGAATAGAAATCGAACGCGGCCTTCCAGTCGCTGGTGTAAAGCTCGTGCCAGCCGATATGGCCTGGCGTGCTGGCCGGCACGACAGGCTGGTCGGGGCCGTTCGGCTGCAGGAACATGAATGTCGCGCCCTGCGGATCGGCGACGACGGCAAAGCGTCCGACGCCCGGAATGTCGTCGGGCTGGCGGTGAACGGTGCCGCCGGCTTTTTCCAGCGATGCCGTCGAGGCATCGACATCTTTTGTATGGATGTAGCCCAGCCAGGCGGGCGGCATGCCCATCTTGGCGGCATCCTCGGGCAGGGTCATCAGGCCGGCGACGCCACGTTCGCCAACATTCATGACGATATAGCGCGGCCTGCCGGGCGCCACGTCGAAAGGCTTCGCCGTCCAGCCGACCACTTTGGGGTAGAACGCTTCGGCGGCGTCGAGATCGGTGGTCATCAACTCGTACCAGAAGAAGGGCATCGGGGCTTTTGGCATTTTCGGTCTCCTCACCTTTCATGCATCGATCGTCATCCGATCCATCCTAGGACGATCTTCACGACGGAAATCCGACAGCCCCGAACAACAATGTCTCCGCATGCCAAGCGTTCCCGGTTGCGGACGAGGTCAGATCTATCCATAGCCGTGGACTTGCTGCAAACGCTATCGCAGTCGACATAACATGAGTAAAATAATCATGTTATGTCGAGCCTTTTCAACAGCTTGCGGCGAAAATTGACCAATTGATAAAAAAATAAAACGTGCTAGCCTTTCCCAAAATGAAAAACACGGGGAACTGAGAATGCCAGAAGGCCAGTTCAAAGAAGGCATAGCAGGCGGCAGGCTCTCGGCCGACCAGTACGCGGACAATTTTTCCGACCTGCACCCGCCGCTGGATCACCATGAGGCGCTGGTCGAATCCGACCGCTGCTATTTCTGCTACGACGCGCCGTGCATGAATGCATGCCCCACCTCGATCGATATTCCGCTGTTCATCCGCCAGATCTCGACCGGCAATCCGATCGGTTCGGCCAAGACGATCTTCGACCAGAACATTCTGGGCGGCATGTGCGCCCGCGTCTGTCCGACCGAAACGCTGTGCGAAGAAGTTTGCGTACGCGAGGTGGCCGAAGGCAAGCCGGTGCAGATTGGCCGCCTGCAGCGCTATGCCACCGACGTCGCCATGGGCGAGAACAAGCAGTTTTATACGCGCGCCGAGCCGACCGGGAAGACAGTCGCCGTGGTCGGCGCCGGGCCGGCAGGCCTTGCCGCCGGGCATCGGCTCGCACGCCATGGCCATGACGTGACCATCCTGGAGGCGCGCCCGAAGGCCGGCGGCCTCAACGAATATGGCATCGCCGCCTACAAGAGCGTCGACGATTTCGCCCAGGCCGAAGTCGACTACGTGACCGCCATCGGAGGCATCGACATCCAGAACGGCAAGGCGCTCGGCCGCGACTATCAGCTCTCCGACCTGATCCGGAACTACGACGCGGTGTTTCTCGGCATGGGACTTGGCGGCGTCAACGCGCTGCGCGCCGATGGCGAGGACGCCGACGGCGTCGTCAATGCGGTCGAGTTCATTGCCGAGCTGCGCCAGGCGAGTGACCTTTCCGGCCTGCCGGTTGGCCGGCGCGTCGTCGTCATCGGCGGCGGCATGACGGCGATCGACGCCGCCGTGCAGTCGAAGCTGCTTGGCGCCGAGGAGGTGACGATCTGCTACCGGCGCGGCCAGGAGCATATGAACGCTTCCGAGTTCGAGCAGGATCTGGCCGCCGCCAACGGCGTCACCATCCGCCACTGGCTGCAGCCGAAGCGGGTCATTGTCGAAGGCGGCAAGGTGTCGGGCGTCGAACTCGAATACACCGCCCTGAACGGTGACAAGCTTGCCGGCACCGGCGAGAGGCTGACGCTCGTTGCCGACCAGGTGTTCAAGGCCATCGGCCAGAGCTTTGTGCCGGCCGCACTCAACGGCAGCGGTGCGTCGATCGACCTCGAGGCCGGCCGCATCAAGGTCGATGCGGAAGGGCGCACTTCGCTGGCCAGGGTCTGGGCCGGCGGCGACTGCATCTTCGGTGGCGACGACCTCACCGTCTCGGCGGTCGCGCAAGGCCGCGACGCGGCGGAGAGCATCAATCGGGCACTGACCTCGAACGGGAGGGCATGAGCATGGCGGATATCCGCAACAATTTCGTCGGCATCAAATCGCCCAATCCGTTTTGGCTGGCCTCGGCGCCGCCGACCGACAAGGCCTACAACGTCATCCGCGCCTTCAAGGCCGGCTGGGGCGGCGTCGTGTGGAAGACGCTGGGCGAGGAAGGCCCGCCGGTGGTCAACGTCAATGGTCCGCGCTACGGCGCGATCTGGGGCGCCGACCGCCGCCTGCTCGGCCTCAACAACATCGAGCTGATCACCGACCGCGACCTGCAGGTCAATCTGCGCGAGATCAAGCAGGTCAAGAAGGACTGGCCCGACCGCGCAATCGTCGTCTCGCTGATGGTGCCCTGCGTCGAGGAAGCCTGGAAGGCGATCCTGCCAGTGGTCGAGGAGACCGAGGCTGACGGCATCGAGCTCAATTTCGGCTGCCCGCACGGCATGTCGGAACGCGGCATGGGTGCCGCCGTCGGGCAAGTGCCGGAATACATCGAAATGGTGGTTCGCTGGTGCAAGCAGAACACCCGCATGCCCGTCATCACCAAGCTGACGCCCAACATCACCGATGTGCGCAAGCCCGCGCGGGCGGCACACGCCGGCGGCACCGACGCGGTTTCGCTGATCAACACCATCAACTCGATCACCGGCGTCGACCTCGACAGTTTCGCGCCGCAGCCGACCATCGACGGCAAGGGCTCGCATGGCGGCTATTGCGGTCCGGCGGTGAAGCCGATCGCCATGAACATGGTGGCCGAAATCGCGCGCGATCCTGAAACGCACGGCCTGCCGATCTCCGGCATCGGCGGCATCACCACGTGGCGCGACGCGGCCGAATTCATGGCGCTCGGCGCTGGCAATGTGCAGGTGTGCACGGCGGCGATGACCTATGGCTTCAAGATCGTGCAGGAGATGATCGCCGGCCTGGAAAACTGGATGGACGAGAAGGGCCATGCCACGCTCGACGACATCGTCGGCCGCGCCACGCCCAATGTCACCGACTGGCAGTATCTCAACCTCAACTACGTCGCCAAGGCGCGTATCGACCAGGACGCCTGCATCAAATGCGGCCGCTGCCACATCGCCTGCGAGGACACCTCGCACCAGGCAATCACCAGCATGGTCGACGGCGTCAGGCATTTCGAGGTGATCGAGGCCGAATGCGTCGGCTGCAACCTGTGCGTCAATGTCTGCCCGGTCGAGAACTGCATCACCATGGAGCCGCTGGCCGTCGGCGTGATGGACCAGCGCACCGGCAAGCCGGTCTCACCGATCTACGCCAATTGGACGACGCACCCGAACAACCCGATGGCCAAGGTGGCGGCGGAGTAGTTTTTGTCATTGCCGATTTAGCGCGATCGCCCCGTGTGTCCGCACGGGGCGATTTTGTATGGTCGCGACAAAGGGGCAGCACAACCCCTGAGATAATCTGCGCATCAGTCGTTCCCGCAGTATCACAAAGCCTCATGCACATTGTCGTTTCGAAAGCAGGAGTTTCTCCATTTTCCCATTGCAGATAAAAAATATCCACGATAATATATGTCCATGATTAGGAGATCCACCCAATGAAGCTGGGCGAGGGCGTTGAAGCAGCCATCCACTGCGCCGCCATGCTGGCCGGTGTCGAGGGCGACAGCACCATGGCGGCCTCCGCCATGGCGGAAGCCTTCGGCCTGTCGCCGAGCTATCTCCTGAAGCATCTCAATATGCTGAGCGCGGCGCGCATCCTGGAATCGGTCTCGGGCCCGGCCGGCGGCTACCGGCTGGCGCGGCCGGCCGAGCGTATAACGCTGCTCGATATCGTGCTGGCCGTCGAAGGGCGCGAGCCGGCGTTCCGTTGTGGCGAGATCCGCCGCAATGGTCCGGTCAGGCTCGACGCATCCGCCTATGTCAAACCCTGCGGCATCAACGCCGCGATGCTGAAGGCCGAAAAGGCCTATCGCGCCGCACTCGCCGAAGCAAAGCTGTCCGACATCGTTTCGGAATACATGACCGATGCCGATCCGCGTTCGGTGGCAGCCGGCTGCGCCTTCGTGGCGCGCCATCAGCGGCCGCAGAAATCCAGTTCAACCAAGCAAGCATAAAGGACATCAAGATGAAACAGAGGCTGCAATTCTTCGCCAAGGCGCCGGAGATCATGAAGGCGGTGTCGGCGCTCAACAAGGCGGTGGACGAATGCGGGCTCGAGGAAAGCCTGCTGCACCTGATCAAATTGCGGGCGTCTCAGATCAACGGCTGTTCGTATTGCGTCGAGATGCACAGCCGCGAGGCGAGGCGCGACGGCGAGACCGAGCAGCGGCTCTATCTGGTTTCGGCGTGGAAGGAATCGCCGCTGTTTTCCGAGCGCGAACGCGCTGCCTTGGCCTGGACCGAGGCGGTCACCCTGATCTCCAACAGCGGCGTGTCGGACGAACTCTATGCACGGACGCTCGAGCACTTCTCGGAGGAGGAGTTGGTCAAGCTGTCCGTCGCGCTCGGCATGATCAACACCTGGAACCGGCTGTGCGTCCCGTTCCAGGCACTTCATCCGATGCCGGCGGCCAAGGCCGCCTGATCGTCCTGATCCAGTTTTGGAGCGCCGTCGATCGGCGGCGCTCCAATTGTTTCTTCAAGGGGAGAGTTCGATGCCTGCCGATTTGCCTTCGACCTTATTGTTCCTCGGCCGCCTGCTGCTCGGCGGCGCCTTCGTTTTCGCCGGCTTGCGCAACATTCAGAATGCGGCGTTCCTGACCCAGTTGATGGCCGCGCGCGGCGTGCCGCAGGCGCGGCCGGCGCTATGGCTCGGCATCGTGCTTCAGGTCGGCGCCGGCGTGCTGGTGATCGCCGGCTTGTGGACGGCAATCGCGGCAGCGGTACTGCTGGTGTTCCTCATCGTCGCCACGCCGATGTTCCACAATTTCTGGGACCATCAGGGCGCCGACCGGGCGTCGCGCATCAACGGCTTCGTCGGCAATGTCGCGCTGAGCGGCGGTTTCCTGTCGCTGATCGCGCAGTCGTTTTAGCCGCAGTTCCATGCCGACTGCGGCACTGTAGCGCCGACGGCATCGATCATTAAAACGGAACCAATCGAGCGGTTGACGCATTTCGCCCCTGTATGCCGAGCATCCCGGGATGAAATATGAAAATTGCCCATGTAGCGCCGCTCTATGAATCGGTGCCGCCCAGACTCTATGGTGGCACCGAGCGCATCGTCTCGTATCTCACCGAAGCGCTTGTCGATTTGGGCCATGAGGTGACGCTGTTTGCCAGCGGCGACAGCCAGACCTCCGCGAAGCTGGTGGCTGGCCGGGAGCGCGCGCTTCGCCTCGATCCGCGTCCTTTCAAATCCGAGATCGCGGCGCATCTTTCGATGCTTGCCGAGGTGCGGAAACGGGAGCGGGAGTTCGACGTCATCCACTTCCACCTCAGCCACTTCCTGCACTTTTCCTTCTTCGAGGACATAGCGGAGCGGACGGTAACGACTCCGCATGGCAGGCTGGATTATGTCGATCTGGCGCCGGCTTATGCGCATTTTCCGCGCTTTCCGATGATTTCCATTTCGCGCAGCCAGAAGGCGGGCCTTGCCAGCGCCAACTGGCTAGCGACGGTCCATCATGGACTGCCGACCAACATTTACGAGCCGAGTTTCGAGACGACGGCGGAGGAACCCTATCTTTGCTTCCTGGGCCGGTTTTCACGCGACAAGCGCCCGGACCGCGCCATCGAGATCGCCTTGCGCTCGGGATTGAAACTGAAGCTTGCGGCAAAGATCGGCGACGACGATCGTTCCTATTTCCACAAGATGGTCGAGCCTTTGATCGACGGCGATCGCATCGTCTATGTCGGCGAGATCGAAGAGGACCAGAAGGCGGAGTTTCTCGGCAAGGCGGCCGGCCTGCTGTTCCCGATCGACTGGCCGGAGCCGTTCGGTCTGGCCGCCATCGAGGCCATGGCCTGTGGCACGCCGGTGATCGCCTGGAATTGCGGCGCGCTGCCCGAGATCATCGATCAGGGCGTAACCGGTTTTATCGCCGGATCGATGGACGACGCCGTCGCCGCGGTGCCGGACTTGCTGCGGCTCGACAGGCGAAAGGTGAGGGCCGTTTTCGAAAAGCGGTTTTCCGCCAAAAGAATGGCCGGCGATTATCTCGCCGCTTATACGCGCCTGATCGGTGTCCCGGTTGAGGCGAAGGCATCGTGAGCAACGATGTGTTCGGGCGACGACAACGAAACAAGAGGGGATTTGTGACGAATGGCCCAACTCGATGAGCGCCAGCTCGATCCCGCCGTAGCGCTTGCTTCGCTCGACGCGACCGCTCCTCGCGAGCCGCACCGGCTGTTCGCGCTCAAGCAGGGCGACTGCTTTGCGGTTGCCGATGCCTTTGGTGACATACGCGGCGCCGGTGACGGTTTCTTCCGCGACGATACACGCGTGCTCTCCGAATTCCGGCTGACCGTCGGCGGCAGGCAGACATCGCTGCTTGGCGCCTCGCTCAGCCAGGACAATGTGCTGTTCACCGCCAATCTGACCAATCTGCCGATGCAGAGCGTCAGCGGCCGCGACATTCCGCAGGGCGCGATTCATATCGAACGCGTCAGGCTGCTTTGGCAAGACAGGCTGTTCGAGCGCATCACCCTTTCCAACTACAGCCGGGAGACCTCGACAATCGGCGTTTCCCTGCACTTTGCCGCCGATTTCCGCGACATGTTCGAAGTGCGCGGCTCGACACGGCCGAGGCGCGGAATGGCCCATGTGGCCGAGATGGATGCGACATCCGTTCTGCTGCGCTACGACGGGTTGGATGGGCTGGTGCGCGTATCGGCGGTATCGTTCTCGCAGGCGCCGGACCAGTTGACGGCCGACCGTGCCGATTTCCTGGTTGCCGTAACCAAGCGCAGCCGCAAGGTGCTTTATGTCGAGGTCGGTCCCGAGATGGCGGATGCGCCCGACCGCGACCGTTTCCGCGCCGCCGCCGCCCGGGCGCGCTTTGGCATGCGGGCCAAGCGCCGCCATGGCGCGACGGTGCACAGTTCGGGCCGCGTCTTCAACGATTGGGTGGAGCGCGCCCGCGCCGATGTCGCGCTGCTGACCACGGAGCTTTCGACCGGACCCTATCCCTATGCCGGCATCCCCTGGTTCTCGACGGCGTTCGGCCGTGACGGCGTCATCTCGGCGCTGCAGATGCTGTGGCTCAATCCAGGCCTGGCGCGGGGCGTGCTGGCCTTCCTTGCCCAACACCAGGCGACGGAGACGTCGCCGTTCAGCGATTCGCAGCCGGGCAAGATCATGCACGAGACGCGCAAGGGCGAGATGGCGGCGCTGCGCGAGCTTCCTTTCGGCCGCTATTATGGCGGTGTCGACACGACGCCGCTCTACATCCATCTCGCCTGCGCCTATGCCGATCGTACCGGTGACATGGCGTTCATCGACAGCCTGTGGCCGTCGCTGTGCGCCGCGGCCGAATGGACGGAGGAGGCGGGCCGCGAGACCGGCTTCGTCACCTACCAGCGGGCCGCCGAGTCCGGCCTCGCCAACCAGGGATGGAAGGACAGTTTCGATTCCGTCTTCCACGCCGATGGCCGCATTCCCAAGGGCCCGATCGCGCTGGTCGAGGTGCAAGGCTATGTCTTTGCCGCCTTCCGGGGGCTGGCCGCACTTGCCCGTCGCCGCGGCGAGGACGACAGGGCCGATCACTGGGAGGGCCGCGCCGAGGCCATGCGGGTCGCGGTGGAACGCGATTTCTGGCTCGACGATCTCGGCTTCTATGCCCTGGCGATCGACGGTGCCGGGGAGCCCTGCAAGGTGCGGACCTCGAATGTGGGCCATCTCCTCCTTGTCGGACTGCCCGAACCGGGGCGGGCGCGGATGGTCACCGATCAGCTTCTTTCCGCCTCCTTCCACTCCGGCTGGGGGCTGAGGACGCTTGCCGACGATGCGGTGTTCTTCAACCCGATGTCGTATCACAATGGCTCGATCTGGCCGCATGACACCGCCATGTGCGGTGCCGGCCTGGCGCGCTATGGCGAGCGTGAAAGCGTGGTCCGCCTGATGAGCGGCACGTTCGAGTCCGCGGTCCATTTCAACATGCGGCTGCCCGAACTGTTCTGCGGCTTTACCCGAGCGCCGGGCGAAGCACCGATCGCCTATCCGGTAGCCTGCCTGCCGCAAGCGTGGTCGGCTGGCTCCGCCTTCATGCTGATGCAGGCCTGCCTTGGCCTGGAGATCGACGGCTGGGATGGCGAAATCCGCGTTACCCGTCCCAGGCTGCCGATCGGCATCGACATGCTCACGCTTCGCCATCTGGGCGTCGGCGAAAAAGTGGTCGATCTCACCTTCCAGCGCGTCGGCGACCGGGTCGTCGCTTTCCTCGCCGACCGCCATGAAGGGCTGGTGCCGCTCATCGTTAGAACATGAACCAGATTGGGCGGAACCGATCCCGGCCTTGTGCGTTGCAAAAATGTAGGTCCGGACGGCGACCTTATCGCCGGTGGATAGTTTCAAATCGGAAACACGAACAAAACGGCCGCCGAACGGCCGGAGGTGAGTTGATATTCCAATGACAAATTACGGTGCGGACCTGCTCTGGGTTCTGATCCTTGCGAGCCTCGGTCTTTCCGCTCTTGCCGTTTTCTTCTCCATATCGCGGCAGCGTCGCAGTCACCCTCCGGCGGTCGTACATCCGGCCGGCGAGGACGTGGCCGCGGAAGCGGCGCGCAAGGTGATACGGGAGTTCGAAAAGAATGGCCAATCGGCCGACGCGGCGCTGGTGACATGGTCGCCCGAAACATTGCGCAAGATCCTGGCCGACGACCTGCCGGGGGCGCAGGTTATCGTGGTGTCCAACCGCGAACCCTATATCCACAACATCAATAATGATGGCGTCGAATTGCTGGTGCCGGCCAGCGGGCTGGTGTCTGCGCTCGAGCCGATTACCCGCGCCTGTGGCGGCACCTGGATTGCCTATGGCGGTGGAACGGCAGACCGTATGATGGTCGACGACAACGATCGCGTGCAGGTGCCGCCGGGCAATCCGTCCTACACGCTGCGCCGGGTCTGGCTGACGGAGGAAGAATATCAGAGCTACTATCTCGGCTTCGCCAATGAGGGTCTCTGGCCGCTTTGCCACATCGCCTTCACCCGGCCGATTTTTCGCGCCTCGGACTGGGAAGCCTATGAAGCCGTCAACCGGAAGTTCGCCGACACGATAGTCGCCGAAGCGCGCAACGAGCGGCCGATCGTGCTGGTCCAGGATTATCACTTCGCGCTGCTGCCGCGGATGATCCGCGAGCGCCTGCCCGAGGCGATCGTCATCACCTTCTGGCATATCCCATGGCCGAACTCGGAGGTGTACAGCATCTGCCCGTGGCGTGAGCGCATCCTTGAGGGACTGCTCGGCAGCTCGATCATCGGTTTCCACACCCAGTTCCACGCCAACAATTTCACCGAAAGCGTCGATCGCTTCCTGGAAAGCCGCATCGAACGGGCGGATGCGGCCATCTCCTATGGTGGGCAGACGACGCTGGTGCACGCCTATCCCATCTCGATAGAATGGCCGGCGGACCTTCTGGCAAGATTGCCCGATGTCGATGACTGCCGCGCCCGCCTGCGGAATAGGTTCGGACTGAAAGCGGATGTGAAGCTGGCCGTCGGGGTCGAGCGTCTCGACTACACCAAGGGCATTCTCGATCGGTTTCACGCGCTGGACGAATTGTTCAAGCGATACCCTGAATGGATCGGAAAACTGGTTTTCCTGCAGGTCGCGGCGCCCAGCCGCGGCACGCTCCCTGCCTACAGGCTGCTCCATGACGAATGCCACCGTTATGCCGAAGAACTCAACCAGCGTTATGGCAGCGAGGGCTACAGACCGGTGATCATGGTGGCCCAACATCACTCTCAGGAACAGGTCTACGAAATCTACCGGGCCGCCGACATATGCATGGTCACAAGCCTGCATGACGGCATGAACCTGGTCGCAAAGGAATTCGTCGCGGCGCGAGACGACGAACAGGGCGTTTTGATGCTCAGCACATTCGCCGGTGCTTCGCGCGAATTGCTGGAGGCGCTGATCGTCAATCCCTACGACGCCGCCATGATGAGCGAAGCGCTGCTGCAGGCGCTGACCATGACTTCAGAAGAACAGCGCGAACGTATGCGGCCCATGCGCGAGACCATCCGCAACAACAACGTCTATCGCTGGGCGGGCAGCATGCTTCTGGACGCGGCGCGCTTGCGCAAGCGCGGTGATCTCGACCGGGTGACCGGTGTTGGCGACCGTCCGCAAGGTATCGACAATGTCGTTCCCATGTTCGAGCGCAAACGGGTGGCACTATCATGAGCGATATCCTGCAAAAGGCTGCGAGCGAGACCCTGCAAAAGCCGCAGCCCTTGCTGACCGGCGAGTGGGCGCTGTTCCTCGACATCGATGGCACCCTGCTGGAGCATGCCGAACATCCGGACGCCGTTTCGGTCAGCGCCGAGCTTCGCTCTTTGCTGCAAGGCCTGGATCACAAGTTGGACGGGGCATTGGCCTTCATCACCGGCCGCTCCGTTGCGGCCGTGGACCATCTGTTTCAGCCTTTGAAGTTGCGCGCGGCCGGGCTTTATGGCCTGGAACACAGGCTCCTGCCGGACGACGACGTCGAAATCGCGGACGAGCCGGCGGATATTGCCGCCCTTGCCGACGAGATCGAGGCCGAGTTCGGTCGCGGGCAGGTCTATATCGAGCGCAAAGGCCGGGTGCTGGCCATCCACACGCGCGCCGCCCCGCACCTGCTCCCCCGCGCCACGCAGCTTGTCGAGCAAGCGCTGGCCGTCCTGCCAAAGGGCTACCGGGTGGTTGCCGGCAATGCCGGTGTGGAGTTGCTGCCGCTCGAGGCAGCCAAGGGCGCCGCGATCCGGCGCTTCATGGATATCGCGCCATTCAGAGGCCGCCGCCCGGTCTTCCTGGGCGACGACACCTCGGACGAAAACGGCTTTGAAGCCATCAATGATGCCGGCGGAATATCGATACGGGTGAAGCCACCAGCGCATACCGCCGCGCGGTACGGGCTTGCCGGCGTTGCCGAGACGCTCGCCTGGCTGAGAGGCCAACTTTAGGTCCAGCCGACGCATCCGCGATCGCGCATCTGGAAAGGGCAAGGAAAGGAACGGTTCGATGGGACGCTTTGCACAACTGGTTCGAGAGATCACACCGAGTTGGCTTCATTCCCGCTCCTCCCGCCATGGGTCCGCCAACATTTCACCGTCCGACGCGGACTACAGCTGGCAAGAGGCGATCGACAACAAGATGTATGGAGCCGACACGCCTGACTATTCCTATGTTCCGGATAAGCCCGCTTCAGATGCCGCAAGACCGGCCGGCGACAGCTCCATGGGCGAGAAAAACATGCAGCGCGGTCCAACGAAGTCCAATTGAGGGTGAAAGCATTTCCGCGGCGGACGATCGCTACGCCGCAAATCGCAGGCCGCCGTCGCAGGTCAGGACCTGGCCGGTCATGAAGCCGTTGGAGACGAGAAACGCGATTGCGTCGGCGACGTCCTCGGCGCGGCCGACGCGGCCAACCGGCGTCTTGCCGGCATAATCGGCAAACAGCGCCTGCCTCTGCTCCTCGGCCAGGAAATCCCACCAGGGCGTGTCGATGACGCCGGGCGCCACGACATTGACGCGCAGTGGCTTCAGTTCCACCGCCAGGATCGGCACCACGGTCAACAGCATGCCGTTGATGGCGGCGATGCCGGAGACGCCGGGAGTTGCGAGCTGGGCCGATACAGCCGAGATGAAGGTCACCGATCCGCTTCTGTTCAAGGTTGGCAAGGCGGCCTGCAGGCAGAACAGCTGCGGGCGGACTTTCTCGTCGACGCCGCTGCCGATGTCGCTCAGGTCAAGCGTCGGGAAGGGGCCAAGGCCCTTGCCGCCGCTGGCGGCCAGCACCAGATGGTCGAAAGGGCCGAGGCGCTCGAAGAACCCGCTGGCCTCGTCCGGCTTCGCGGCATCGAAAGCGGCCTTGTCGGCAGCGCCGTCAAGGCTTTTCCACGCGTTCTTCAGCTTCTCCTCGTTGCGCCCGGTGATGGTCACCTTCATCCCGGGACCAAGCAGTTTTCGTGCCGTCGCCAGGCCGATGCCGGACGAGCCGCCGATGACGACGGTGTGTTGGATTGTCGTGATCATGAACGCTGTTCCTTCGATGTGGGGGAAGCCAGGCCGACGAGGTCCTGGCTCAAACTTCGCAACTGTTGTCTCGCGCTGGCGTCGTAGGCTTGGTCATCAGCGCGGGATTCCCGCAGGCCGTCGAAATAGAGGCCGCTTTTCCCGTCGAGCGCGGGTGATGTCGCGAGGTTGAGGATGGCGTCGGCGCCGGTTTCGACCGAACTCCATGGCGTCACGCCTGCCTGCCGGACCATGGTGGTGTTCATGTAGCTCGCCGGATGCAGTGCGTTGACGGTGACGCCGGCGCTGCTCCGCGAGGTCGACAGTGAACAGTATCTGCGCCAGCTTGCTTTGGCAGTAGGCGCGCACGCCGTCGTAACTGCGGGTCAGCATGACATCGCTAAAATCGATCGCCTGCTGCCCCGCCGAGGCGACATTGACAATGCGCGCCGGAGCACTGGCCTTCAGCAACGGCAGAAGCTCCGATGTCAGCAGGAAACCGGCGAGATAATTGACCGCGAAGCGCAGTTCGTAGCCATCAGCGCTGACTTGGCGTTTGGCGCCTTGGCCCGCCGTTCCGATGCCGGCGTTGTTGATGAGGATGTCGAGCCGGTCCGTCTTGGCACGCACCGCCTCGGCGAGGCGGCGAACCTCGGCCAGAGAAGAGAGGTCGGCGACCACAAGCTCGGCCTTGCCGCCGGCGGCTTCGATCTCAGTGACAACAGCCTTGCCGCGCGTTGCATCGCGGCCGTGTACAAGGACACGGGCACCCGCGGCGCCGAGCCGTTGCGCGACGACGCGGCCAACGCCGTCGGTCGAGCCCGTGATGAGGATTGTCTTGTCTTTCAGGTCCATGTTCAGAGCCTCCGTTCTGTTGCTCTGGGTGGAAGATGGGACAGTTGGCGTGAGCCAAACAGTTCAAACTTTATCCTGGTATCAATACTGCTATAATAAGCGCATGGAGTCCCAACCCCGACCGGCCCCCACACACTCCGCTGAAGACAGTCGCCGGCGCGAGCTCGGTGCTTTCCTGCGCTCGCGCCGCGAAAGGCTGACGCCCTCGGCCATAGGCATCGCCACCGGCCTGAGGCGGCGCACGCCCGGGCTGCGCCGTGAGGAGGTGGCGATGATCGCCGGCGTCGGCACGACCTGGTACACGTGGCTGGAGCAGGGGCGGGAGGTCCGGCCCTCGGTCGAGGTGCTGACCGCGCTCGCCGAGGCGTTGCGCCTCGACGCCGCCGAAAAACAGCATTTGTTCATCCTGGCCGACCGCCAGCAGCCGGAACGTCGTGCCGTGGCGCCGGAAAAGGTCGACGGCCCGTTGCTGCATATGCTGCAAAGCCTGGTTCTGCAGCCGGCCTATGTGGTCGGGCGACGCTGGGACGTGCTGGCCTGGAACCCGGCGGCCGTCGCGGTGTTCGGTGATTATGGCCTGCTGGAGGGTGACGCCCGCAACATCGTCCACATGGTGTTCACCAATCCGCACCACCGGCGCCTGCTGGTCGATTGGGAGGAATTGGCGCGCACCGTGCTGGCCTCGTTCCGGGCGGCGAGCGCCCGGTATGTCGGCGATCCGGATTTTGAGCGGCTGATCGAGTTGATGACGCGCTCGAGTCCCGAGTTTCGCGCCTGGTGGCCGCAGCGCGACGTCGCGCACCGGCTGTCGGGAGTGAAGCATGTCCGGCACCCGAGCGCGGGGGCGATGACATTCGAGCATATGAGCCTGTCGATCAGTGACGGCTCCGATATGAAGCTGATCGTCTACACGCCGCTTGCCGAGCAGAACTCCGTCGCCAAGCTGCAGACATTGCTGGACGCGCTGCCGGCCGAGCGGCGCAGCGCCTGAAGCGTCAGCTTTTCGGCTTCAGCCCGTCGAGGAATAATTGCTCCAGGAACCTTGCAGCGTCCTCGAAGCGGCCGTCGCCGCCACGGTTCGGCCCGAGCACGGCGCGGACCTGGACATCGAAATCAGCATAGTGCTGCGTCGTCGCCCAGATCGAGAAGATCAGGTGCCAGGGGTCGGTGCGGGCGATCTTGCCGGCGCGCATCCAGCCCTTGATGACGACGGCCTTCTCGTCGACCAGCGTTTTCAACTCCCCGGTCAGCAGCGGCATGATGCGCGGTGCGCCTTGGAGGATTTCGTTGGCGAACAGCCGGCTCTCGCGCGGGAAATCGCGCGCCATTTCCAGCTTGCGCCTGATATAGCTGCGCAATTCGGTCAAGGGATCGCCAATGTCGTCTAGTTCGCGCAGCGGCGCCAGCCAGGTGTCGAGCAGGCGCTGCATCAGCGTCTCGTGGATGTCTTCCTTGCGGCGGAAATAGTAGAGCAGGTTCGGCTTCGACATGCCGGCGGCTTCGGCGATCTGGTCGATGGTCGACCCACGAAAACCGTTGGTGGAGAACACCTCGAGCGCCGCCTCCAGGATGAGTTCCCGCTTTTCCTGCTGGATGCGGGTCCGGCGAGGCGTGTCCGTTCCGGTGGTCACCGTTGCAAGCCCTCGTGTTGAGGGTCATCTGGACCAATTCTCTGGACCAGTTTTTCCCTAGCCTGTGGAACGCACTTCAGGTGCCGCATTTCCGCTAGTAATCCCTTGACCGCCGACAGGGCGGTGCTAACGTTTGTCCAATCGGTCAAAAATTTGCGTAGCATGAAAACGCGGCAAAGACCAAGCGTTGGGCGCACCGAAACAGGTTACAAGGGGAAGTCTTGGTCATGTCCAACCGGCTGAAAGTCACGCCGAACGATCTCAGCGCATTCTGGATGCCGTTCACGGCAAACCGGCAGTTCAAGCAGGCGCCGCGCATGATGGTGTCCGCAAAGGACATGCATTACACAACCAGCGACGGCCGCAAGGTTCTCGACGGTACCGCTGGTCTCTGGTGCGTGAATGCCGGCCATTGCCGGCCGAAGATCACCGAGGCGATCCAGCACCAGGCCGCCGAACTCGACTATGCGCCCGCCTTCCAGATGGGCCATCCGATCGTCTTCGAACTGGCCAACCGCCTGGTCGACCTCGCGCCCAAAGGCATGGATCATGTCTTCTTTACCAATTCCGGTTCGGAATCGGTCGAAACCGCGCTCAAGATGGCGATTGCCTATCACCGCGCTAGGGGCGAGGGCTCGCGCACCCGGCTGATCGGCCGCGAGCGCGGCTATCACGGCGTCAATTTCGGCGGCATCTCGGTCGGCGGCATCGTCACCAACCGGAAGATGTTCGGCACGCTGCTCGGCGGCGTCGACCATATGCCGCACACGCATCTGCCGGAAAAGAACGCCTTCACCAAGGGCGTGCCGGAGCATGGCGCGGAACTCGCCAACGAGCTGGAGCGCATCGTCGCCCTGCATGACGCCTCGACCATCGCCGCCGTCATCGTCGAGCCGGTCGCCGGCTCCACCGGCGTCATCCTGCCGCCGAAGGGCTATCTGCAGAAGCTGCGCGAAATCTGCACCAAGCACGGCATCCTGTTGATCTTCGACGAGGTCATCACCGGTTTCGGTCGTCTCGGCACGCCGTTCGCCGCCGATTATTTCGGCGTCACGCCTGACATCATGACCACAGCCAAGGGCGTCTCCAACGGCGTCATCCCTATGGGAGCGGTGTTCGTGAAGAAGGAAATCCACGACGCCTTCATGACCGGCCCCGAGCACATGATCGAGTTCTTCCACGGTTATACCTATTCGGGCAATCCGATCGCCTGTGCGGCGGCGCTCGGCACGCTCGACACCTACAAGGAAGAGGGCCTGCTCACCCGCGGCGAGGAGCTGGCGCCGTACTGGGAAGACGCACTGCATTCGCTGAAGGGCGAGCCGAACGTCATCGACATCAGGAACATCGGCCTGATCGGTGCGATCGAGCTGGCGCCGATCGCCGGCCAGCCGACCAAACGGGCCTTCTCCGCCTTCGTCAAGGCGTTCGAGCGCGGCGCGCTGATCCGGACCACCGGCGACATCATCGCGCTGTCGCCGCCGCTGATCATCACCAAGGGCCAGATCAACGAATTGATCGACCATGTGCGCGAAGTGCTGAGGGCGATCGATTGAAGAACTGGACGCGGATATCCCTCCCCCTCGAGGGGAGGGTGGCCGCGAAGCGGTCGGGTGGGGTCGGTGCGGCAGTGCGCCGACCTGATCTTTTGCTGCGAGGTCGCTCCTGATGCCCCGTACCCGCGTGAGTTTCGAAATGCGCCAGAAGGCGCGCGCGCTTCGAGTTCACGCGACCAAGGGCGAATCCCTGCTGTGGTATGAACTGCGGGAGCTGAAGTCGGCGGGCATCAAGTTTCGCCGCCAGTGCCCGATCGGGCCCTATATCGTCGATTTCGCTTGCCTCGCGGTGAAGCTGATCGTTGAGGTCGACGGTGATCTGCACGAACACGAGAGGGGTAAACGGCACGATGCCGTTCGTGAGGCCTATCTGCGCTCACTCGGGTTCGATGTCTTTCGCGTTGACGAGCCCGATGTCATAAACAGCGCGTGGCATGTCGCGCGGGTGGTCAAGGAGAAGGTCGAGCGCATGTTCGGCGACCCCACCCGACCGCTTCGCGGCCACCCTCCCCTCGAGGGGGAGGGGGACGCAGGCGCTGCACAATCGATGAGGTTTTAAAGCATGGCCGCACCCGGCGAGAATCTGCGAATCAATTCAGACCGTTTGTGGGATTCCATCATGGAAATGGCGAAGATCGGTCCCGGCATTGCCGGCGGCAACAATCGCCAGACCGTGACCGATGAGGATGGCGAGGGCCGGCATCTGTTCAAGCGCTGGTGCGATGCGGCCGGGCTCGAAATGGGTGTCGACGAAATGGGCACGATGTTTGCCCGCCGAGAAGGCACCGATCCCAGCCTGCCGCCGGTCTATGTCGGCAGCCATCTCGATACGCAGCCGACCGGCGGCAAATATGACGGCGTGCTCGGCGTGCTGGGCGGGCTTGAAGTGGTGCGCTCGCTTAATGATCTCGGCATCAAGACCAAACACCCGATCGTCGTCACCAACTGGACGAACGAGGAGGGCGCGCGCTTCGCGCCGGCGATGATGGCGTCCGGCGTGTTCGCCGGTGTGCTCGACCAGGCCGATGTCTACGAGCACACCGACAAGCAGGGGAAAAAATTCGGCGAGGAGCTCGAACGCATCGGCTGGAAGGGCACCGAGAAGGTCGGTGACCGCAAGATCCACGCCTTCTTCGAACTGCATATCGAGCAAGGACCGATCCTCGAGGACGAGGGCATCGACATCGGTGTCGTCACCCACGGCCAGGGCCTGAAATGGCTGCAGGTGACGCTGACCGGCAAGGAGGCGCATACCGGCTCGACACCAATGCCGAAGCGCCGCAATGCCGGGCTCGGCATGGCTCGCGTGATCGAGCTGGTGCACGAGATCGCCATGGACTACCAGCCGGATGCCGTCGGCGCCGTCGGCCACATGGAGATCTACCCCAATTCGCGCAACATCATCGCCGGACGCACCGTCTTCACCATCGACATCCGTTCGCCGGAGAAGGAAGTGCTGGACGCCATGGACGGCCGCATCCGCGAAGGCATCGACACGATCTGCGAAGCGCTCGACATCCAGTACAGAATCGAGCAGGTCGGCCATTTCGATCCGGTCACCTTCGATGCCGGCTGCGTCAAGGCGATCCGGGATGCCGCCGAACGCCTCGGCTATTCCCACCGCAACATCGTTTCCGGCGCCGGCCATGACGCCTGCTGGATCAACCGCGTCGCTCCGACCGCAATGGTGATGTGCCCCTGCGTCGACGGCCTCAGCCACAACGAGGCCGAGGAGATCACCAAGGAATGGGCCAGCGCCGGCGCCGACGTTTTGTTCCACGCAGTGGTGGAGACGGCGGAGATCGTCGGGTGAACTGTCGGCGCTGTACCCCCACCCCTAACCCCTCCCCACAAGGGGGAGGGGGATCAGTAGTGCCGGCGCCTATGGCGAAAGCTTTGAAGGGTTCAGCTGTGATAGCGCGACGCCAAGCCTCCCTCCCCCTTGTGGGGAGGGATTGAGGGTGGGGGTACTCTTGGCACCGACCGGAACTGATCCTGCTGTTATCAAACGTGCCAGGGTTTTGCGTCGGAACATGACGGAAGGCGAGCGTAAGCTCTGGTCCGACTTGAAGGAGTTCCGTCGCCTATACGGTTTACACGCCAGAAAGCAGGCACCCATCGGCCCTTACGTTGCTGAC
This sequence comes from Mesorhizobium sp. M1396, assembly GCF_040317725.1. Classification (NCBI taxonomy): domain Bacteria; kingdom Pseudomonadati; phylum Pseudomonadota; class Alphaproteobacteria; order Hyphomicrobiales; family Phyllobacteriaceae; genus Mesorhizobium; species Mesorhizobium sp. M1396. Next base: position 37,157 of record NZ_JAMYLA010000041.1, read on the forward strand.
TTTGTTCTGCATGGGAAGAACCTCGTTATCGAAGTGGATGGAGAGCATCACTTCACACCGGAGCAGATGGAGAAGGATCGGATACGCGACGCATGGTTTTTCCGACAGGGCTATCGTGTGTTGCGGTTTTCGACCGGAGATCTGGCGAACTCTTTCGATGGTTGCATCGAGGAGATATTGAGGGAAGTTGGAGTCATGTAGAGGCCGGGCTTCAGCCCTGAACCGATCTGAAATACTGCCAAGACGCTCGCAAAGAAGCGCGATGAGAACAAGGGAACAAGAAAAATGACCAAAGTCATCAAGAACGGCACCGTCGTCACCGCCGACCGCACGTGGAAGGCCGATGTGCTGTTCAGCCACGGCAAGATCGTCGCCATCGGCTCGGACCTGCATGGCGACCACGAGTTCGATGCCACCGGCTGCTACGTCATGCCGGGCGGCATCGACCCGCACACGCATCTCGAAATGCCGTTCATGGGCACCTATTCGGCCGATGATTTCGAATCCGGCACGCGCGCCGCCTTGGCCGGCGGCACCACCATGGTGGTCGATTTCTGCCTGCCGGCGCCGAAGCAGTCGCTGCTCGAAGCCTTGCAGATGTGGGACAACAAGACCTCCAAGGCGTCGTGCGACTATTCCTTCCACATGGCGATCACCTGGTGGGGCAAGCAAGTGTTCGACGAAATGGCTGATGTCGTCGACAGGGGCATCACCTCGTTCAAGCACTTCATGGCCTACAAGGGCGCGCTGATGGTCGACGACGATGAGATGTATGCGTCGTTCCAGCGCTGCGCCGACCTTGGCGCGCTGCCGCTGGTGCATGCCGAGAATGGCGACGTGGTTGCGGCACTCTCGCAGAAGCTGCTCGCCGCAGGCAACAACGGTCCCGAGGGCCATGCCTATTCGCGGCCGCCGGAAGTCGAAGGCGAAGCGACCAACCGCGCGATCATGATCGCCGACATGGCCGGCGTGCCGCTCTATGTCGTGCATGTCTCCTGCGAGCAGGCGCATGAGGCCATCCGCCGGGCGCGCCAGAAGGGCATGCGCGTGTTCGGCGAGCCGCTGATCCAGCATCTGACGCTGGACGAGAGCGAGTATTTCGACAAGGACTGGGACCATGCGGCGCGCCGCGTGATGAGCCCGCCCTTCCGCAACAAACTGCATCAGGATTCGCTGTGGGCCGGCCTGCAGGCCGGATCGCTGCAGGTGGTGGCGACCGACCATTGCGCCTTCACCACCAAGCAGAAGCGCAACGGCGTCGGCGATTTCACCAAGATCCCGAACGGCACCGGCGGGCTTGAAGACCGCATGCCGGTGCTGTGGACCACCGGTGTCAACACCGGCCGGCTGACGATGAACGAGTTCGTCGCGGTGACCTCGACCAACATCGCCAAGATCCTCAACATGTATCCGAAAAAGGGCGCAATCGTCGAAGGCGCCGACGCCGACATCGTCGTCTGGGATCCCAGCGCCAAGAAGAGGATTTCCTCGAAGAAGCAGCAGTCGGTCATCGACTACAATGTCTTCGAGGGGTTCGAGGTGACCGGCCTGCCGCGCTTCGTGTTTTCGCGTGGCGAACTGTCGATCCAGGAGGCCGAGGTCAAGGCCAAGCCTGGTCATGGCGAGTTCGTCGCCCGCGAGCCGAATGCGGCGGTCAACCGGGCGCTGTCGACGTGGAAGGAAATTTCCGCGCCGCGCAAGGTCGAACGCACCGGCATCCCGGCGACCGGGGTTTGAGCTTGGCGCGTTCGGCCGCGCTCATTTCGTTGGTCTTGGCGGCAATTGCCGCTGGCCCGGCGGCAGCCGGCGGCGTGCTGGCCGGCTCCTGGGGCAATGATATCGGCTGTGCCGGCGTCAAGGCCGGTTATCAGGACAGTGACGCCTATATCGTGCTGACCGCCGAAGGCATCGAGACCTATGGCAGCGGCTGCCGGTTCGCGCGGCAATTGACGCCGGTGCTGGGCGCACAATCGCTCAGTTCGACCTGCTCCGCCGACGGCGAAGCGGGGACGACGATCGAAACAGTCGTGGTCACCAACAAGGGGAAGGATGGTTTCTTCGTCACCATCCCCGGCCTTGAGGAAATGGGGCCGCTGCAATCATGTTCGTGACGTTTTGGGGGTGAGCATGCGTGGTTTTGGTCTGTCTGTTGCGATGGTTCTCGTGCTGGCCGCGGGGCAAGCCTCGGCGGCGGGCATCGATCTGTCCAAGCCCTATGGCAACAAGTCCGGCTGCATCAACAAGAACGGCCAGGAAGTCTATGCGGAAGACATGCTGCTGCTGAACGATACGGAATTCATCACCGCGACCAGCGCCTGCACCTTTACCGATAAGAAGACGCAGGCTGACGGTTCGCTGGTGGTGAAGTCAATGTGCGAGGCAGAAGGCGAGGATGGTCAGTCGCCGATACAGTTCACCATCAAGCGCAGTCCCAAGAACGCCAAGAAGCTGGTGATCGCGGATGAGGATGCCACTGTGTACGGGGAAGTGTCCCGGTGCCGATGACGCGCAAGTTCGCACCGGCGCCGTCGGTTTCAGGCGACCAGCGCATCCAGTTCCGGCAACAGCACGACGCTTTCCTGTTCGTTGGGATCGGTGCGAGCAATGACGGCCGAAGACGGGGCACCGCTCAGATTGGCCGGCAGATGCGGCACGCCGGCGGGAATGTAGAAAAGGTCGCCAGCCTTGACGACGATATGATGCTCGAGCCGTTCGCCATACCAGGTGTGGACTTCGCCGGAGAGCACATAGATCGCCGTCTCATGGCTCTCATGCATGTGCGCCTTGGCGCGGGCGCCGGGTGGGAGGGTGAGCAGATGCATGCAGATGCCCGAGGCACCGACGGTTTCAGCGGCGATGCCGGCGAAATAGGTCAATCCCTGCTTGCCTTCATAAGTGCTTTCAGGGCGGATAAGATGACAAGTGGGTTTGGGCGACATCGGGAAACTCCGGGCGTCGATCGAGTGGGGACAAGACCAATGGGACAGGGCGAGTGGAAAACAACATCGCGATAAAAGCAATCGGATTCCAGCCGGCGCCGCAGGGACCGGACCAGGCGGGCGGCAGCCGATGACAGGGATTTCGCCAGCCGTCGTCGCGGCAAGCAAACTCGGACTGACCTTCCAGACCAATGACGGGCCGGTGCAGGCGCTGTCCAATGTCGATCTCACCATCGGCAAGGGGGAGTTCGTCTCCTTCATCGGGCCTTCGGGCTGCGGCAAGACCACGCTGCTGCGCGTCATCGCCGATCTGGAGAAGCCGACCTCGGGGACGATTTCCGTCAATGGCATGACGCCCGAACAGGCACGCGAGAAACGCGCCTATGGCTATGTCTTCCAGGCAGCGGCGTTGTTTGCCTGGCGCACCATCGAGCGCAATGTCGGGCTGCCGCTGGAGATCATGGGCCTGTCCAAGGCGGAACAGGCGCAGCGCATCAAGCGCACGCTCGACCTCGTCAACCTCTTGGGGTTCGAAAAGAAGTATCCCTGGCAATTGTCGGGCGGTATGCAGCAGCGCGCCTCGATCGCACGCGCGCTGGCCTTCGATGCCGACCTTCTGCTGATGGACGAGCCGTTCGGCGCGCTGGACGAGATCGTGCGCGACCACCTCAATGAGCAATTGCTGGAACTGTGGGGACGGACCAACAAGACCATCTGCTTCGTCACCCATTCCATTCCCGAAGCCGTTTATCTGTCGACGCGCATCGTCGTCATGTCGCCGCGCCCAGGCCGCGTCAGCGATGTGATCGAATCGACGCTGCCGAAAGAACGGCCGCTCGACATCCGCGAGACGCCGGAATTTCTGGCGATCGCAGCGCGGGTGCGCGACGGGCTGCGGGCAGGGCATAGTTATGATGATTGAGGGGATGCCGGACGAGGTTCCTCCTCTCCCCAGCGGGGAGAGGGTGGCCGGAGCGAAGCGGAGGTCGGGTGAGGGGGTGGCCACCCGCGCCTTCGTCATCCTAGGGCGGAGCCGACGCGAAGCGGCGAGCGCAGACCCTAGGATCCATGCCGTGACGCTGGCCGAAAAGCAGGGCGAGGGACAGGGAGCCATGTTCCGCGCCGCTGCGGAGCGGGTAGGTAACGGCATGGATCCTAGGGTCTGCGCCGCGTCGCTTCGCTCCTTGCTTCGCCCTAGGATGACGAAGGCGTGGTTGGCCGTTCCCGCTACGCACACCCCTTTGCGGCTGCTCCGCCCTAGGATGACCAACGCGTGGTGGGTCGCTCGCGTTACGCACAGCGCCCGCCTGTCTGGCGAGGCCTGCTAATGGACACCTTCCGCGACAAGCTCATTCCCGTGACCTCGATCCTCGCTGGCGTGGTCGTGCTCTGGTATGTCTTCGCCGTCATCCTCAACACGCCGTTCCAGCGCGATCTCGACCGCCGCGCCGGTGAAACACATACCTTGAGCGAGTTCATCGGCAAGACGCTGGCGCAGCCGAAGCCGACACTGCCGGCACCGCATCAGGTGGCGGTGAATTTCTTCGAAAACACCTTCCTGCGGCCCGTCACCTCCAGTCGCAGCCTCGTCTACAATGCCTGGGTGACGCTGTCGTCGACGCTGCTCGGCTTTGCTTTCGGCACGGCGCTCGGCATCATCATCGCTGTCGGCATCGTGCATGTGGCGACGCTCGACCGCAGCCTGATGCCCTGGATCATCGCCTCACAGACTATTCCCATCCTGGCGGTGGCGCCAATGATCATCGTCGTGCTGGCGGCGGTCGGCATCACCGGCCTGATCCCGAAGGCGATGATCTCGACCTATCTGTCGTTCTTCCCGGTGACGGTGGGCATGGTGAAGGGCCTGCGTTCGCCCGAGATCATGCATCTCGATCTGATGCACACCTACAATGCCAGCCTTGCGCAGACCTTCTGGAAATTGCGCGTGCCGGCCTCGGTGCCGTTCCTGTTCACCTCGATGAAGGTGGCGGTGGCGGCGAGCCTGGTCGGCGCCATCGTCGGCGAACTGCCGACCGGTGCGGTCGCCGGCATCGGCGCCAAGCTCTTGGCCGGCGCCTATTACAGCCAGTCCATCGACATCTGGTCGGCGCTGGTCGCCGGTTCGGTGGTGGCGGCACTTCTCGTCATGATAGTCGGCATCGCCGGACGCATCGTCGACCGCGCCATGGGCGGGAGGCCGGCATGAACTGGCTGAAACCCTCTTGGCAAGCAGTACTGGCCATCGTGCTGTGCCTGATCGCGGTGGCGCTCGGAGCGATGTCGAGGCCGGAAGCGGCAGCACTTGCCGACCCGACAGCCAGCTTCGACTACCCCTATCTCGGAACCAAGGGCTTGATGCTCGGCCTGGCGGTGCTAGCGGCGCTGATCTCGATGGCCAGGATTCCTCCTCTTGCGGAAGCGGTGGTGCTGTTTGTCGGCGCCCACCTCGTCGCCTGGCTGCTGATATCGGGCATTACAGGTTTCGAGGGCACCGCACTGGCGCCGTATTTCCTGCTGCTCGCGGCCGCATGGCTGCTTGGCTGGCGCTGCGTGGCGGTGCTGTCGTCATTGCGTCCTTTAGCCAGTTGGGCACGGACGGGGTTGCGCCTGATCATCCCGGCCATCTTCGGCGCCTGGATCCTGATCATCTGGGAAACGGTGACGCGAGGCGCGGGCATCCCCTTCATCCTGTTGCCGCCGCCTAGCGCCATCGGCGTGCGCATCGCCGGTTCGCTGCCTGTACTCGGCGCCGATGTCCGCCAGACCATCTTCAAGGCAGTTGTCTTCGGCTATGTCGTGGGCAGCAGCGCCGGCTTCATCGCCGCGGTGCTCGCCGACCGCGTGCCGTTCCTGCGGCGCGGGCTGCTGCCGATCGGCAACATGGTCTCGGCGCTGCCGATCATCGGCGTAGCACCGATCATGGTCATGTGGTTCGGCTTCGACTGGCAGTCCAAGGCGGCGGTGGTCATCATTATGACCTTCTTCCCGATGCTGGTGAACACGGTCGCCGGCCTTGCCGCCTCGGGCCATATGGAACGCGACCTGATGCGCACCTATGCGTCGGGTTACTGGCAGACGCTGCTGAAGCTCAGGCTGCCGGCGGCCGCGCCTTTCATCTTCAACGCGCTGAAGATCAACTCGACGCTGGCGCTGATCGGCGCCATCGTCGCCGAGTTCTTCGGCACGCCTGTCGTCGGCATGGGCTTCCGCATCTCGACCGAGGTCGGGCGGATGAACATCGACATGGTCTGGGCCGAAATCGCAGTTGCAGCACTTGCGGGTTCGGTCTTTTATGGCGTGGTCGCTCTTGTCGAAAGAGCCGTCACGTTTTGGCATCCCTCTGTCCGTGGTGGATAGGGGCGGTGGGTTTAAGGGCACTAACTTCAGAGGGTAATAAAATGAAAAGACTGATTATTCCTGTTCTGGCCGGCGCGATGTCGCTTGCCGCTTTCCAGGCAATGGCCGCCGACAAGGTGACGTTGCAGCTGAAATGGGTCACTCAGGCCCAGTTTGCCGGCTACTATGTCGCCAAGGCCAAGGGTTTCTACGAGGCCGAAGGCCTCGACGTCGAGATCAAGCCGGGCGGCCCGGACATCGCGCCCGAGCAGGTGATCGCCGGCGGCGGCGCCGACGTCATCGTCGACTGGATGGGCGGTGCGCTGGCCGCCCGCGAAAAGGGCGTGCCGCTGGTCAACATCGCCCAGCCGTTCAAGAAGGCCGGCATGGAACTTGTCTGCCCGAAGGACGGACCGATCAAGACCGAAGCCGACTTCAAGGGCCACACGCTCGGCGTCTGGTTCTTCGGCAATGAATATCCATTCTACGCCTGGATGAACAAGCTCGGCCTCAAGACCGACGGCGGCCCGGACGGTGTCACCGTGCTCAAGCAGAGCTTCGACGTGCAGCCGCTGATCCAGAAGCAGGCGGATTGCATTTCGGTCATGACCTACAACGAATACTGGCAGCTCATCGACGCCGGATACAAGCCGGAGCAGTTGACCGTGTTCAACTACTCGGCGATGGGCAATGATCTTCTCGAGGACGGGCTCTATGCGTCGGAAGACAAGCTCAAGGATCCGGCTTTCGAAGACAAGATGGTGCGTTTCGTGCGCGCCTCGATGAAGGGCTGGAAATTCGCCATCGACAACAATGATGAAGCCGCGGGCATCGTCATGGACGCGGGCGGCCAGGACGAGAACCACCAGAAGCGCATGATGAGCGAAGTCGCCAAGCTGGTCGACAATGCCGACGGCAAGCTGGACCCGGCAACCTACGAGCGCACCGCCAAGGCGCTGCTCGACCAGAAGATCATCACCAAGGAGCCGACCGGCGCCTACACCACCGCCATCACCGACAAGGCGGTGAAGTAAGCCTGCCGGGCATCCTGATCTCGAGAGCGGCGCCTCTGGATAGAGCGGTTCGGTAGAACCGCTCTATCTCTTTGTTTTGATGCATGTCGAAACCGCTGCACACTTTTGGACGACATGCATTGGTGTCAGAGGCGCCGTTCCTTTATGGTGTTCATGACGAAGCTGGTTTCGATCGAAGCGACGCATTTCAGCCGCGCGATCTTTTCCTTGATGAAGCGCTCGTACTGTTCGAGGCTTCCCGTCACCACCTTCAGCACATAGTCGCGCGAACCGGTGACGAGGTGGCATTCCAGCACCTCCTCCCAGCCGCGGATCGCGTCCTCGAACATGACGATCTCGTCCTCGTTCTGGCGGCCGAGCCGGATGGTGGCGATGGCGACCATGCTCCAGCCGAAGGCTGAGGGATCGACCAGCGTGGTGTAGCCCCTGATGACGCCGGTTTCCTCCAGCCGCCGCACCCGCCGCAGGCAAGGCGAGGGCGACAAGCCGATCCGTTCGGCAAGCTCGTTGTTGGTGATGCGGGCGTCCGCCTGCAGCTCACGCAGGATCCTGCGGTCGAAATCATCGGCTATCTTCTGCTGCACTTTCGGTCTCTCCAGGCAATTTGTTGCGGGAATGCAGCCATGCGAGCCGAAGAATAGCAAGGACTGGCCGATCGGGATCGCATAAATTGCCGCGACACTCCTCGAGAAAGGCAGGAAAGATCATGACCGCGCCACGCCCGTCGAAAACCCATATCGGCAACCACAAGCTCCATCCGGAAACGCTGATGCTGAGCTATGGCTTCGATCCGCAGCTTTCGGAGGGCGCCGTCAAGCCGCCGGTGTTCCTGACCTCGACCTTCGTGTTCAAGTCGGCGGAGGAGGGACGCGACTTCTTCGACTACACGTCCGGGCGCAAGGAGCCGCCAAGCGGTACGGCGTCCGGCCTGGTCTATTCGCGCTTCAACCATCCCAACAGCGAGATCGTCGAGGACCGGCTGGCGATCTACGAGGGGACGGATGCCTGCATCTTGTTTTCATCCGGGATGTCGGCGATCGCCACCACAGTGCTCGCCTATGCCCGACCGGGCGACGTCATTCTGCATTCGCAGCCGCTTTACGGCGGCACGGAGACGCTTCTGACGCGCACGCTTTCCGGTTTCGGTATCGGCGCTGTCGGCTTCGCGGATGGCGTCGACGAGACGGCGGTGCGCGCGGCTAGCGACGCGGCCGTCGCGAAAGGCCGCGTGTCGGTCATCCTGATCGAGACACCGTCGAATCCGACCAACAGCCTGGTCGATATCGCGCTGATGCGGACGATCGCCGACGAGATTGGCGCGGCCCAAGGATCGTCGCCGATCGTCGTCTGCGACAACACATTGCTCGGCCCGATTTTCCAGCGGCCGATCGAACATGGCGCCGATGTCTCCGTCTATTCGCTGACCAAATATGTCGGTGGCCACTCCGACCTGATCGCGGGTGCCGCCATGGGCAGCAAGACGGTCACCAAGCCGATCAAGGCGCTGCGCGGCGCGATCGGCACGCAGCTCGACCCGCATTCCTGCTGGATGCTCGGCCGCTCGCTGGAGACGCTGTCGATCCGCATGGAGCGGGCCAACGACAATGCGCGGCTGGTCGCCGAATTCCTGCGCGATCATGCCAAGGTCGAGAAGGTGCATTATCTGCCATTCGTGGGCGAGGATACGCCGGCAGGCCTTGTCTACAGGGCACAATGCAGCGGCGCCGGCTCGACTTTCTCCTTCGACATCAGGGGCGGGGAGAAGGCGGCCTTCGCCTTTCTCAACGGGCTGCAGATATTCAAGCTGGCGGTGAGCCTCGGCGGAACGGAATCGCTGGCCAGTCATCCCGCGGCCATGACCCATTCGGGAATTCCGTTCGACGTGCGCCAGCGCATCGGCGTGCTGGAGACCACGGTCAGGCTGTCGATCGGTGTCGAGCACCCCGACGATCTGATCGCCGACCTGACGCAGGCGCTGGCGGCGGTCTGACGGGGTCACCTGCCCTGGAATCCGGGAAGGGCGAGCGATCGGATTCTCTTATCGGCCATCACAAAAGCGTGTGGTGGGATACATTTCGATGCTCAGCCGTTGCGTTACCGCATGCGCGCGCCGGGAGGCGCGACGGATGCGACATCCCAATCGGAGGTTCTTCATGCGCAACCTATCCTTCTTCCCGGCGCTTTCGGCGCTGGCCATTTCGACCGCGTTCCTGTTCGCATCGCCGGCTCTGGCCGCCACGGAAAAGTTCAAGGCGACGCTCGACGGCGGCCAGCAAAACCCGCCCGTCACCACGAAGGGCAAGGGCACGGCCACTTTCACGTTCGACACGGCCAAGAAGAAGCTCAACTGGAACGTCAAATATTCCGGCCTCAGCGGACCAGCAACGGGCGCGCACATTCACGGCCCGGCGGCGATGGGGGCAAACGCCGACCCGGTCATCCCATTCAAAAAGCTCAAGAGCCCGATCAGGGGATCTGAAACGTTGACGGATGCGCAGGCGGCTGACCTGGAGGCAGGCAAATATTACGTCAACATCCATACATCAGCCAACCAGGACGGCGAGATCCGCGGCCAGATCGAAAAGGCGAAGTAGGATATAGCGTTCCGAGAGAAAGGGGCGGGTGACCGCCCCTTTTTCATCAGGCCTTGTCGCGAATCTGGGTCATCGTCTTGGTCGGCGTGATTGCCTCGGGGTCGAGCCTGATTTCGACGATCGCCGGCTTGCCGCTGGCACGGGCACGCTCGAAGGCCGGGGCGAATTCGGCGGTCTTCTCGACGGTTTCGCCGTGACCGCCATAGGCACGGGCCAATGCCGCGAAGTCAGGATTCTTCAAATCAGTAGCGACGACGCGGCCGGGATATTCGCGCTCCTGATGCATGCGGATGGTGCCGTAGATGCCGTTGTTGACGACGACGACGACGATCGGCAGGTCATATTGCACGGCGGTGGCGAATTCCTGCCCGTTCATCAGGAAGCAGCCGTCGCCGGCGAAGGCGACCACGGTGCGGTCCGGAAACAGCTCTTTGGCGGCGACCGCCGCAGGTGTGCCATAGCCCATCGAGCCTGAGGTCGGTGCGCCTTGCGTGGCAAAGCGGCGGAAGCGGTGGAAACGATGCACCCAGGTGGCGTAATTGCCGGCGCCGTTGGTGAGGATGGCGTCGTCGGGCAACATCTTTTCCAGATAGTTCATGATCGGCCCCATCTGGACCGAGCCGGGGCCGCTTTCCGGCGGCGTCGACCAGTCGAGATAGGCGGCATGCAGCTTTGGCGTCTCGGCTGCCCAGGTCGGCGCCGAGGCTGGCTTGCGCTTGGCGAAAGCTTCGACGAAGGCGGAGGGCGAAGCGTTGATCGCCAGTGTTGGCCGGTAGACGCGGCCGAGTTCGCCTGCGTCGGCGTGGACATGGACCAGCGCCTGGTCAGGGTAGGGGCTTTTCAGCAGCGTGTAGTCGGACGACGGCATTTCGCCCATGCGGCCACCGATCAGCAGCACCAGATCGGCCTGCTTGATCGCTGTCGCCAGCTTCGGGTTGATGCCGATGCCGACATCGCCGGCATAGTTCGGATGCAGATGATCGAACAGCATCTGGCGGCGGAAGGAGCAGCCGATTGGCAGCGACCACGCCTCGGCGATCGTGCGCATTTGTGCAACCGCCTCGGCATCCCAGCGCGTGCCGCCGAGGATAACGAAAGGCCGCTTGGCCTTGGCCAACAATTTCTCCAGCGCGTCGAGTTCGGCTTCGCCGGCCCGCGTTTCGACCGGTGTGTGCGGCAAGGCGATGGGTGCCTCTACGACGCTTGTCAGCATGTCTTCCGGCAGCGAGATGACGACCGGGCCGGGGCGGCCGGATGTCGCCACCGCGAAGGCGCGGGTGACGAATTCGGGGATGCGCGAGGCGTCGTCGATCTCGACCACCCATTTGGCGATATCGCCAAAAAAGCGCTTATAGTCGACTTCCTGGAAGGCCTCGCGCTCCTTGGCGTGGCTGGCGACCTGGCCAATGAACAGGATGACGGGTATCGAATCCTGCATGGCGATGTGGATGCCGGCCGAGGCGTTGGTGGCGCCGGGGCCGCGGGTGACGAAGCAGATGCCGGGTTTGCCGGTCAGGCGGCCGTGACAATCGGCCATCATGGCAGCACCGCCTTCCTGGCGGCAGACTATGGTGCGGATCGTTGAATCGTGCAGCGCGTCGAGCACCGCCAGATAGGATTCACCCGGCACGCAATAGATGCGGTCGGTGCCGTTGGCTTCGAGCGCATCGACGATCAGTTGTCCGCCGGTCTTCATTGTCCAGACTTCTCCAGTTCGGCAAGGATCTCTTGCGTGTGCTCGCCCAGGCGCGGCGAGGGGCGCTCATAGACCAGCGGCGTGCCCGACATGACCATCGGTGCGCGCACCGACGGCAGAAGGTTGCCGTGGCCATCGTCGAGGTCGAGCCGCATGCCGCGCGCGATTGTCTGCGGATCGGCGAACATCTGGCCGATCGTGTTGATCGGGCTGGCCGGCACGCTTGCAGCTTCCAGCTTTGCCAGCAGCGGATCGCGATCAAAAACCTTCAGCGCCTCGATGATGCGTTCGCGCAGCTTGACCCGGTTGGCGACCCGGGCCGGATTGGTCGCAAAGTCGGGATCGACAGGCAAATCGTCCAACCCGACGGCAGCGCAGAATTTGGCGAACTGGCCGTCATTGCCGACCGCCAGGATGATGTGGCCATCCCTGACCGGCACCACCTCGTAAGGGGCGATGTTCATATGCGCATTGCCCATCTGCACCGGCGACTTGCCGGAGACGAGATAGTTGAGGTTCTGGTTGCCGAGCGCCGAGATCTGGGTGTCGAAAAGCGACATGTCGATCTGCTGGCCCTCGCCGGTCCGTTCGGCATGGCGCAATGCGGCCTGGATGGCGATGACCGAATAAAGGCCGGTGAAGATGTCCGAGATCGCAACGCCGGCTTTTTGCGGCTCGCGGCCGACCTCGCCGGTGATCGACATCATGCCGGCCATGGCCTGGATGATGAAGTCGTAGCCGGCGCGTGGGGCATAAGGTCCATCCTGGCCAAAGCCGGTGATCGAGCAATAGACGAGGCGGGGATTGATCTTGCGCAGGCTGGCATAGTCGAGGCCGTGCTTCTTCAGGCCGCCGAGCTTGAAGTTTTCGATCAGCACATCCGACGTCGCGACCAGCCTGCGCACCGTCTCCGCGCCCTCCGGCGTCGAGAAGTCGATGGCGATGGAGCGCTTGCCCCGGTTGCAGGAATGGTAATAGGCGGCCGACAGGTTCTCGCCGTCCTTGCCCATGACGAAGGGCGGGCCCCATTTGCGGGTGTCGTCGCCACCATCGGGGCTTTCCACCTTGATGACATCGGCGCCAAGATCGGCAAGCAATTGCCCGGCCCAAGGCCCGGCAAGGATGCGGGCGAGTTCAACGACGCGGACGCCTTTCAGCGGGGGTTCGGCCATAAATCACCGTGGTTGCTGCAATCACCTTGATTGCTGCGAATGCAGAGCCTCTACCAAGCCCTGCAATGGCTGTCACGGCTCTTGCGATAGGCCAATCCCTTCAACCCTTCAGCACGCCGTCGGCCCAAGTCGCAAAATCGTTCATGATGATGTCGCGATTCACCTCGTTCAGGCTTTCGTGGCGGGTGTCGGCGTAAACCTTTGAAACGAGATTCGAAAAACCCATTCCGCGCATGCGATCGGCAAGATGGGTGATCCCTTTGCCGTAGTCCGATGCGGGATCCTTCTCGCCACCGACGATGCTGATGCGGAGATCGCGCCGGATACCGGCAAAGCCGGCATCCCTGCCGCCATTCAGCGCCATGCCGACGACGTCGCGCCACATCGACACCGAGGCATCCCAGCCGCACAGGGGATCGGCGATGTATTTCGCCACTTCCGCTTCGTCGCGCGACAGCCAGTCGAACAATGTGCGGTGGTTGGGCACCGCCTTGCCCCAGGCCTGAAAGGTGAGTTTCGGCAACAGGCGCGATGGCACGTCGGAGCCCAGCCGCATCCGCTCCCAGGCAAGGATGCCGAGCGCTAGCCGGCCGAGCAGGCCAGCTGAGAAATTGCCGTTCCAGATCGCGGCGGCATGAACGCGCGGCGAATGGCGCAGCAGGTAGTTCAGCGCCACGGACGCACCCATCGAATGACCAAACAGGATGACCGGCCGGTTCGGCTGTTCGCTGGCGATGACATCGTGAATGGCGTCGACGTCGGCGATCACCTTGGCCGGACCGTCCTTGCCCGCGAACCTGCCGAGCGGGGCGTCGGGGGCCATGGTCGCACCATGGCCGCGATGGTCGTGGACATAGACGTGGAAGCCGCGTGCCCCGAGGAAATCGGCGAAGCGGGCATAGCGCGCGGCGTGTTCGGCCAGCCCGTGATTGATCTGGACGACGGCATGTGCCCGGCCATCGGCCCGCCTGACGAAAAGATTGAGGTCGGCCCCGGTCGGCGAGGCAACCACGCGCTGCTGGCTGAATGACATGCCGCTCGGTCTCCAGGCTCTGGCCACCACCGTGGCGCCGGCTTTGTTTGCGCCGGTGCCGGTTGTGCGTCAATCCGCCCTGCCTGCTTTCGCAGACCATGTTTCTTGCGTTTGGCCAGCAAAATATCGCAATTCTGACATGGAGACAGCTTCAGTCTGTCGCCCACTTCTTCAGCCGGGGATTTTCCATGCGCATTGGTGTCGTTTTCGGATTGGCCACGTTGGCGGCGTCGCTGGCCGGGGCGGCGCGTGCCGACGTCAAGATGAGCGGCTCCTTTGTTGCCGACGCTGCCTGTCCGGCGACGCAAGCCATCAAGAACGGCAAGAACCCCGGCAATGTCTCGACCGATGCCGGACAGAGCTACCAGCTGCTTGCCGGCAATAAGGAGGCGCCGACGCATTATCTGATCCTGGTGCCGGGCGCCGATCCGGAGCGCCGCTGGGTGAAGGTCACCTGCGGCCATGTCTCCGGGAGCAGCGCGGTGACGGTGCCGGCCGCACCGGGTGGGCAAGGCAAGCCGGCGGCATCGGGAAAACCCGAATACGTGTTCGCGCTGAGCTGGCAGCCGGCCTTTTGCGAAACCAAGTCGAACAAGACCGAATGCAAGGCGCAGAGTGCCAACGACTTCGACGCGACGCATTTCACCTTGCACGGCCTGTGGCCGCAGCCGAACGGCAATTTCTATTGCCAGGCGACGGCGGGCGATAAGGCCAACGACAATCCGGCTCACTGGAAGGACCTGCCGCCGGTCAATCTGGACGCGGGCACACGCACGGAACTCGACAAGGTGATGCCGGGCACGGCTTCGAAGCTCGAACGGCATGAGTGGATCAAGCACGGCACCTGCTACGGCAAGAGCCAGCAGGAATATTTCTCCGACGCGCTTAATCTGATGCGGGCGGTGAACGGCTCGCCGGTCCGCGATCTCTTTGCCAAGAACATCGGCGGCAAGCTGACGGCGGATCAGATCCGCGGCGCCTTCGACACTGCCTTCGGGGCAGGGGCGGGGGACCGTGTGCGCGTGTCCTGCGTCATCGATCCTTCGAGCGGCCGGCGGCTGATCGGTGAGTTGACGCTCGGACTTGCTGGCCCGATCGGCCCGAACAGCTCGCTCAAGGACCTGCTGCTGGCGTCTGTGCCGACCAACAAGGCCGGCTGCCCGACCGGCACGGTCGATGCGATCGGGTTCCAGTAAGCGCGGGGCGGTACCCGCAGCGCGCAAGTGTCCACGTGACCGACCAGATATGGCAAAAGCGATTGCTGTTCGCCGCCGCATCGCCTACATAGCGGCCAACCTCCACTCAATTCGACAAATCCAGTCAGTTTTCTGGATCAGTCAGTTTTTCAGGGAAAGCGCGCGTGGCACGCCAGTTCATCTATCACATGGCCGGCCTCAACAAGGCCTACGGCACCAAGAAGGTGCTCGAGAACATCCATCTATCCTTCTATCCGGACGCCAAGATCGGCATCCTTGGCCCCAACGGGTCGGGCAAGTCGACGATCCTCAAGATCATGGCCGGGCTCGACAAGGAGTGGAACGGCGAAGCCTGGCTGGCTGAAGGCGCCACAGTCGGCTACCTGGCGCAGGAGCCGGCGCTCGATCCGAGCAAGACCGTGTTCGAAAACATCATGGAAGGCGTCGCCGCCAAGACCGCCATCATCGAGCGCTACAACGAATTGATGATGAACTATTCCGACGAGACGGCCGACGAGTCGGCCAAGCTCCAGGACGAGATGGACCGGCTCAACCTGTGGGATCTCGAACAGCAGGTCGAGATGGCGATGGAAGCACTGGGCTGCCCGCCCAAGGATTCGGAAGTCACCAAGCTTTCGGGCGGCGAGCGCCGCCGCGTCGCGCTCTGCCAGCTCTTGCTGCGCCAGCCCGACCTTCTGCTGCTCGACGAACCGACCAACCATCTCGACGCCGAAACCACGGCATGGCTGGAAAAGCACCTGCGTGCCTATCCAGGCGCCGTGATGATCATCACCCACGATCGCTACTTCCTCGACAATGTCACCGGCTGGATCCTCGAACTCGACCGTGGTCGCGGCATTCCCTACGAGGGCAACTACACCAAGTACCTCGAAGCCAAGGCCAAGCGCCTCAAGCAGGAAGGCCGCGAGGACGATGCCCGCCAGCGCGCCATCGGCCGCGAGCGCGAGTGGATTCAGTCGAGCCCGAAGGCGCGTCAGACCAAGTCCAAGGCGCGTATCCAGGCGTTCCAGGATCTGCTGGATGCAGCCGACAAGCGGCGTCCAAGCGATACGCAGATCGTCATTCCGCATGGCGAGCGGCTCGGCAATGTGGTGATCGAGGCGGAGGGCCTGTCGAAGGGCTTTGGCGACACGCTCTTGATCGACGGGCTGGAATTCAAGCTGCCGCCCGGCGGCATCGTCGGCGTCATCGGCCCGAACGGCGCCGGCAAGACGACGCTGTTCCGTATGATCACCGGCCAGGAAAAGCCGGACGCGGGCTCCGTGCGCGTCGGCGAGACGGTCAAGCTCGGCTATGTCGACCAGAGCCGCGATGCGCTCGATCCGTCAAAGACCGTGTGGGAAGAGATTTCCGGCGGCGCCGAAGTGGTCAAGCTTGGCAAGTTCGAGGCCAACACGCGTGCTTATTGCGCCTCGTTCAACTTCCGTGGCGGCGACCAGCAGCAGAAGGTCGGCAATCTGTCCGGCGGCCAGCGCAACCGCGTGCACCTAGCCAAGATGCTGAAGACCGGCGGCAACGTGCTGCTGCTCGACGAACCGACCAACGATCTCGACACGGAAACGCTTGCCGCACTCGAAGACGCGCTGGAAAACTTCGGTGGTTGCGCGGTCATCATCTCCCACGATCGTATGTTCCTCGACCGCTTGGCGACGCATATCCTCGCCTTCGAGGGCGACAGCCATGTCGAATGGTTCGAGGGCAATTTCGAGGATTACGAACAGGACAAGATCCGCCGCCTCGGCCCCGATGCCGTCAACCCGCACCGTATGACCTACAAGAGGCTGACGCGGTAGAGGAACGGTTCCGTTGCGGGAGATCGTCGTTTGACCTAAATTGGGTTGACGGAGCTTTCCATGATCACAGTCAAACTGCCGCAAAAGACCGAAAAGCTGCTGGCCGACATGGCCGAGGCCAGTGGCCGTACGACCGATCAGGTCGCCGCCGACGCGATTCTCGAGGCCATCGAGGATTGGCAGGACTCCAGGATTGCCGAGGAACGGGTCAGGAATGACGACGGCGTTCGTATCCCGCTGGAGGAGATGATCCGCCAGCTCGAACTTCGTGAAAGCGACGAGCGTAGCAAGAAGCCTGCCGCTGAATGACTTGGCGTGTCGAGTTCACGCCGCGCGCTAAAAAGGATATTGAACGGCTTTCGACGAAGGACCAGCGCCGTGTCCTCGAATTCCTCGCCGGGCGAGTTTCGGCGCATCCCGATCCAAGAGTTCTTGCCAAACGCCTGACCGCAACCAAAGAAGAAGCTTGGCGGTTTCGCGTCGGCGACCACCGGATCATCGTCCAGTTCTGGGATAGCCGCCTTGTCGTCCTGGTCGTGGAAATAGGCAACCGTCGCGAGGTCTATCGATGAACAGCAGCGCTGTTTCGCAAAAGCCCGATTGGTCTGCCGCCCAATATCTGAAATTCGAGGACGAGCGCACGCGGCCGGCGCGTGATCTCGTGGCACAGGTGCCGGTGGATTTCCCGCGCCGGGTCGTCGACATCGGCTGCGGGCCGGGCAATTCGACCGAGCTGCTTATCGGGCGCTGGCCGAATGCTCAGGTAAGCGGTATCGACACGTCGCCCGACATGATCGAGAAGGCGAGGGCGCGTCTGCCGGAGGTCACCTTTGATCTGGCCGATGCATCGAAGTGGCAGCCGGCTGAGCCGGTCGACGTGATCTTCGCCAATGCGGTGTTCCAGTGGCTGCCCGAGCATCCCGCGGTGTTCCAGCGGCTGATGGGCTTCCTGGCGCCGGGCGGCGCCTTGACCGTCCAGATGCCCGACAATATGGGCGAGGACTCGCACCGCCTGATGCGGGAAACCGCCGCCGAAATGCCGTTTGCCGCCAAGATGAAGGGCGCGGTGCGCGCGCCCTTGCCGCCGGTGTCGTTCTATTATGACCTTCTTTCGCCGCTCAGCGATCGGCTGGACATCTGGCACACGATCTACAACCACCCGCTTGCCGACGCCGAAGCGATCGTCGAATGGGTGAAATCGACCGGCTTGAAGCCCTTTGTCGACCCGCTCGATGCGGACGAGAAGACGCTGTTCCTCGACAGCTATACGGCCAAGATCGCCAAGGCCTATCCGAAGACGGCGAGCGGCAAGGTGCTCTTGCGCTTTCCGCGCATCTTCATCGTCGCCAAGCGGGCCTGATTATCCACGTTGCACGACGCTCAATGCCGCCGCTTGACGGGGTTTCGCCGCCATGCGCATTTCATCCCGATGGGATGAAATGCCCGTGTGGCAGGTTGGGCCCGCGTGGCGGGGGTAAATGATGACACCGAAAAGGATGCTCTTCGGCGGCGGCGTGTGCGCGGCGGCACTTCTGGCGTTCTCGATCTCGGCCGAGGCCAAGCGGGCGCGCTGCTTCACCAGCGATGACGGCTATTTTCCGTGCAGCTATCGCGCGATCGATGATGCCGGCAGCTTCCGCATCTCGGCGCCGGGCTATCCGACCTATGTCCTGGAGATCGACGAGCCGGGCTTTGCCTATGGCTATGTCAATCTCGGCCGCCGCAATGTGCCGCTGCCGGGGCAGTTCGTGCGCAGCCGCGACGACGGTGCCTGCTGGAACAACCCACAGACCAGCACCAAGCTGTGCGCCTGGTGAGTCCGGCTTAAGCCGGCGTAAACCGCCGCGGTGAGAAAACTGTTGCGCCGGAGCGTTCTGGCGCCCACATGGAGCCCGCAACGCCTGCGGATGGGACGGACTGGATATATGCATCGCGTCATCATCAGCGGCATCGGCGTAGAAATCCCTGAAGCCAAGATCACCAATGAAGAACTGGTCGCCAGCTTCAATGCCTGGGTCGACATGGAGAATGCGCGCCGTCTGGGCACCGGCGAGCCGCTGCTGCCGAAATCGGACAGCGACTTCATCGTTCACGCCTCGGGCGTGCGCACCCGTCATGTCATCGAGCGCGAGGGCATTCTCGATCCGACCCGCATGGCGCCGCGCATTCCGGCACGGCCCGACGATGCGCTGTCGCTCGAAGCCGAGTTCGGTATCGCCTCGGCCAAGAAGGCTCTCGACCATGCTGGCCTAGAACCATCCGACATTGACCTGGTGATCTGCTCGGCCTCGCATCACCAGCGGCCCTATCCGGCGATCGCCGTCGAAATGCAGGAGGCGCTGGGCACCAAGGGTGCCGGGTTCGACATGGGGCTTGGCTGTTCGTCCGCTGCGGCGGCCCTTCACATGGCGGTGAATTTGGTGCGCTCGGGCGCGCACAAGCGCATTCTGGTGACGACGCCGGAGATCATTACCGGTCATCTCAATTTCCGCGACCGGCAGACACATTTCATCTTCGGCGACGCTTCGGTGTCGATGGTGGTCGAGGGGCTGGCGCAGGGCGACAAGCGGCCGGGACGTTTCGAGGTGCTCGACACGCGCATCTGGACGCAAATGTCGAACAACATCCGCACCAATCTGGGCTACCACACCCGGACCGCCCAAGATGATCCCTACATGATCAATCTGGAAGGCAATCTGATCAAGCAGGTCGGCAACAAGGTGTTCAAGGAAGTCACCGTCGCCGGGCAGAAGTTCATCGTGGAATTCCTCGCCGAGCATGGGCTGACGCCACAGGCGGTCAGGCGCTTCTGGCTGCATCAGGCCAATGCGCGGATGAATGCCATGATCCTGAAACTGTCATTCGGCCACGAGGTCGATCACGACCGCGCGCCGATGGTGCTTGAACGGCTGGGCAACACGGCGGGCGCCGGCGCCATCGTGGCGCTGTCAGAGAACCATGCCGACATGAAACCCGGCGATTTCGGCCTGATCTGCGCGTTTGGCGCGGGGTATTCGATAGGCGGCGCGCTTCTGAGGATGCTTTGAGCTTGTCGCGTCAGGCTGGCGCGAACGGCACCAGCATCGGCACTCGCCTGGCGTAGTCGTCATAGGCACTGCCCAACTCGCCGCGCAGGAAGCGTTCCTCGAGCTTTGCCTTCATGACGATGCCGATGGTCAGCAGGATGGCCCCGGCAACACCCCAGACAGTGCCTTTCGCCGCCATGGTGGCAAGTATGGCCAAAAGCAGTCCTGTGTAGATCGGATGGCGGACGAGGCCGTATGGGCCGGTGTCGACGACACGGTGCCCGACCTTGGCGGTGACAGTGCCCGACCACAAGCGGCCGAGATGCAGGCGCGCCCACCAGCAGAAGGCGAAGCCGACGGCAATCAGTGCGACGCAAATCCAGGCTTCGGCAAGGTTGGGGAACCACAGGCGAAGCCGGCCGACATAGTTATGCGCCGGAATGAAGAGCAGGATGGTGCCGATCATCAGAGCCGCGCGGTAAGGCGCCTCGGCCCGGAAGCCGGCGCGCTTCTCGGCTTTGTCGGCCCAGAAGGCGGCAGCGGCCCACGACACCACCCAGATCAGCCAAAGCAGCGCGATTGCCGTCCCGGGACGCATGAGACCCTCCGCGGACTTGGTTCGGAGGCATCATCTAGCCGGCATAGCGCGGCAGCAATGCGGCGCTGTCTGGGAGTGGTTCCATTTCAGGCAGGAAGATCGTGACCCGCAACGGACCTCACTCATTGGGACAGCCAAACATCCATTGCACGCCGAAGGGATCGACCAGCATGCCGAAGCTGGTTCCCCAATATTGCCTCGCCAGAGGGACGGTGATCCGGCCGCCCGAACTCATTCGGCCGAAAAGCTCCTGCATGGCGGCCAGGTCGTCGAACTCCAGCATCATGGCGGAGCCTTTCATCGGCTCCGCATCGTCATTATCGGAAGCGTGAAACAACACTCCCGCACCTTCGAACCGCGCGTGCAGGACCTTTCCGCGCATCGCTTCGGTTCGCACCGGCATGTCGTTGTCGCCCCAGCGCAGCAGGATCGTCCCTCGGCCAAGGCCGCACTGTTCGTAGAAGGCCAGTGCCGGCTCGCAATTGGTGGTGAAGAACAGGGAAGGGGAGAGCCGCATCGGTTAACTCCTGTTGATCGCAACGGACAGATCAGTGCGCGGCGGCGGTGGCGGCAGCGATGAGCGCCTCGCCGGAATATTGCCTGCTACCGATACCCCAGCCTCCGTCGGGTGCGTTGACGATGTTGATCCAGGTGTTTTCGGGCTGGTGCTCCGGCACGCAGAGATCGGCGACAATCGCGGCTGCAGCGATGATAAAGTCCTTGCGGGCTTCGACCGAGCCGAGACCGATGTTCGGCAGCTTCAACTCGACCATGACGACAGGCCGATTGACGCCGCCGGCGTAGATGCGATGGAGCGGCAGCACATGGACCGTGCCGCCGACGATCGCGGTGAAGAACGGATTGCCGGTGGCGCCCGAGGCTTCGATGAGGGCGCCGCTGAGACGCGGCAGGATCTCGCGCTCACCCGTCGGGGTCAGTATGCCTTCCGGCGCGGTCACGGTTATCGGCATTTGGCTCTCCATTTTGCTGGTTTCCATGGCTTTCCGACTGACATGTCTTCCGGCTTGCCATGTTTCGTATCGATTGGTACGTTATATCGAAAAGACGAGTCAATGGGTTTCGTATCGATCGCTATGAATACTTCGGAAAAGCCCCGTGGCGGCCGGCCGCGCGCATTCGATCCCGACCGGGCACTGGATGCGGCGATGCATCTGTTCTGGGAGCATGGCTATGAGGCGACGTCGCTGGCCATGCTGCGCGAGGCGATGGGACTGACGCCGCCGCAAATCTACAACGCCTTCACCGACAAGGAGACCTTGTTCCGCAAGGCGCTGACGCGCTACCACGAAACCGAGATTGGGTTTGCGCTGGAAGCGCTGAGCGCGCCGGTATCGACGCGGGAAGCGATCCGGCGGTTGCTGCTCGGCGCGGCGGAGGCGTATTC
Organism: Mesorhizobium sp. M1396; assembly: GCF_040317725.1. Lineage (NCBI taxonomy): Bacteria > Pseudomonadati > Pseudomonadota > Alphaproteobacteria > Hyphomicrobiales > Phyllobacteriaceae > Mesorhizobium > Mesorhizobium sp. M1396. The sequence goes on from NZ_JAMYLA010000041.1 coordinate 59,000, forward strand.
CAGGCCCGGCAAGCCTGGTGGCTGTCTGTTCGTCAGCGGCGCGTTGGCAGCCTCGCCACAGGCGCAAGCCATTGCCGATGAACTCAGAACCTATCGCAAGGCGAGTGAAGCGGCGATTGCAGATCGCCTGGCCAGGGGCAGGGCGGTGGGCGACCTGCCGGCGGACCTGTCGGTCGAGGGGTTCGCCAAATACCTGGCTGGCGTCATGAACGGCATGTCGATCCAGGCGCGGGATGGGGCTTCGGTCGAAGAGTTGCGCGTTTTGGCCCAAACCGCTCTTGCGGCCTTGCCGGCCGAAGGGCAAAACCAAGCGGCGTTATCCAAGGAATGAAGCCATGCTGAATCTCTTCCCCGAGGCTGAAAAGCCGGCCGAAATCATCCCCGCGCGAAAGCTTGTCGCCAAGACGGCAGCACTTTACGTGGCGCCATCGGATCATTTTCAGACGCGCCCGGTGGATGAATTGCGGCTGGGTTTCGACGGTATAGCGGGCGATTTCCATGCCGGGCAAACGCGGCGTTCGGGCGGGCGCGAACCCTGGTATCCGCGCGGCACAGAAATGCGCAACGAACGGCAATTGTCCATCGTGGCGGCGGATGAACTTGCCATCGTCGCCGAACGGATGGGCCTGGCCGAGATCAAGCCGGAATGGATTGGCGCCAATCTGGTGATCGAAGGCGTGCCGAACCTCTCCATGCTGTCGTCCGGTACGCTGCTGTTCTTCAAGGGCGGCGTGACGATCAAGGTCGACGCGCAGAACGGCCCCTGCCGTATCGCCGGCCGATCGATAGCCGAAAATACCGGAATGGCCGACATTGAAGCCGGCGCGTTGTTGTTCCCGAAGATGGCGAAGCGGCTGCGTGGCGTCGTCGCCTGGGTCGAGAAGCCGGGAACGATCAGCGTTGGCGAAGAGATTTCGGTGCGCGTGCCGGAGCAGTGGATCTATTCGGCATAGCTATGCGGCAACCAAAGGACAGGGGCTACGCCGCCGGGGCGGCGTAGCCCAGGCCCACTAGGCGTTAGCTTTGCGGTTCTTCCTGGCGCCTTGCGCCATAAGGGAAACCTCATCCCACTTTTCCCAGGTGGCGATGCGGTTGGCGTATTCCTGTTTGATCATCGGCAGGCCGCCATCGCCCAAGAACACCCTGAGCGGCGGCTCGGCGGAGTCGACAATGGCCAGCATGGCCGGCCCGGTGGCCTCGGGATCGCCGGCGACCGAATTGGCGCGGCGCTCGGCCATCTTGGCGCGGGCGGGCGCGTAGGCCTCGATCGGTTGGGAGACCTTGGCCGACGGGCCGGCCCAGTCGGTGGAGAAACCGCCGGGTTCGACCAGCGTCACATGGATGCCGAATTCCGCGACCTCGATGCTCAGCGACTGGCTGAAGGCTTCCAGCGCCCATTTCGAGGCGTGGTAGAGGCCGAGCGAGGCAAAGGCATTGACGCCGCCGATCGACGAGATCTGGATGATGTGGCCGGACCGCTGCGCCCGCATGATCGGCAGTGCGGCCTGGGTGACCCACAGGGCGCCGAAGACATTGGTTTCGATCTGGTCGCGGGCTTCCTGTTCGCTGACCTCCTCGATGGCGCCGAAATGGCCGTAGCCGGCATTGTTGATGACGACGTCGAGCCGGCCGAAGCGCTTGTGCGCCTCGGCGACAGCGGCATCGACGGCTTTCTTGTCGGTGACGTCGAGCTTTATCGCGGCAATCTTGTCGCCGTATGTCTCGACGAGATCGGCGAGCGTGCCGGCATCGCGGGCGGTCGCCGCGACGCGGTCGCCACGGGCGAGCGCGGCCTCGGCCCAGACGCGGCCAAAGCCTTTCGACGATCCGGTGATGAACCAAACCTTGTTTGTCATGATGTAGAGTCCTTGCCCCTGCGGGCGTGATTTCGGATAAAAGCGGAGGCATCTCCGCTTTCGCCCATATACGGTCTATCGCGTGATTTTCCAGAGGAGAGGAAAATCTTTTTGAACAAAACGCCCGGTCGATCAGGGATAATTCACCTGAGACGACCATGCCGGGTCGTCGTGCTTCTCCCAGTAAAGTGCCATCAGCCGGGTGGTGATCGCGCCGATCTTGCCGTCCGCGACCCGGGCGCCGTCGATCTCCGTCACCGGCATGATGCCGCCGGCGGTAGAGGTGATGAAAACCTCGTCGGCGTCACGCAGCGCGGCGACGCTGACGTCGGCCGGGGCGGCAACAAGACCTTCCTCAGCGCAGAGATCGAAGACGGTGCGCCTTGTGATGCCGGGCAGAACGCCTGTGGCCGGGGTCGACAGTTTGCCGTCCTTGACGCGGAAGACGTTGAAGCCCGGACCTTCGGCGACATTGCCGTTGAAGTCGAGGATCAACGCGGTCTCGGCGCCGCGGTCGTAGGCGTCGTAGAGACCGCGCACCAGATCGAGCCAGTGGTAGTTCTTGATCGCCGGGTCGATCGAGGCCGGCGGGATGCGCACCTTGTCGCTGATGGCGACACGCAGGCCGCGCCGCAACTGCTCGGCATTGGCGACCGAGCCGAACGGCACCGCGAACGCCATGAAGCGGTTGACCGCCTGGCGCGGATCGCGGCTGAAGGTGGGAGAGGCGCCGCGCGTGCACAGCATTTCGACATAGGCGGCGCGATGGCCGGACAGCGCCACGCAATTGTGCAGGATTTCGGTCACGCCTTCGCGGTCGAAGGGGATCGTCATGCGCAGCTTTTCCAGCCCGCCGAAGAAGCGGTCGAGATGCAAATCGAGGCGGAAGAAGCGACCGTTCCAAACATGCACGGTGTCGTAGGTGGCGTCGGAATGCAGAAAACCCCAGTCCAGCACCGAGATCTTGGCTTGCGACATCGGCAGGTATTGGCCGTCGAGGAAAGCGACGCCCTCGGGGTAGGAATGCGGGTCGATGTGGCGAACGCCAACCACGGGCAGTTGCTTCTCGTCCATCGTCTGCCTCATTGGAGCCCCCTGTCGCGCAAGGCGAGGTCAGCAGGCTAGCCCGAATATCTCACAGAGTTGAGGTGCATCGGGGCTCCGAATCAGGGAAAATGCTTCTGCGACAAAGACTTACCCTAGGC
>NZ_JAMYLA010000042.1:0-61921 GCF_040317725.1 Mesorhizobium sp. M1396
CCTATACCCTCGGCTCGCTGACCCTCTCCAATCGTATCGTCATGGCGCCCCTGACGCGCAATCGCGCTGGCCCGGGCTTCGTTCCGGGCGATCTTGCCGCCGAGTATTACGGCCAGCGGGCCTCGGCCGGCCTGCTGATCTCCGAGGCCACGCAGATCTCGCGGCAGGGACAAGGTTACCAAGACACGCCCGGCATCTACTCCCAGGCTCAGATCGACGGCTGGCGCAAGGTCACGACAGCCGTGCACGCCAAGGGCGGACGTATCTTCCTGCAGCTCTGGCATGTTGGTCGCGTCTCGCACGTCGATCTGCAGGCGAACGGCGCCGCGCCCGTGGCGCCCTCGGCAATCCGGGCCGCGACCAAGACGTTCGTGAACAACGGCTTTGCCGAGGTTTCGGAGCCCCGCGCGCTGGCGCTCGACGAGCTTGCGGGGATCGTCAACGATTTCCGGCAAGCAGCCGCGAACGCCATTGAGGCGGGCTTCGATGGCGTCGAGATTCATGGCGCCAACGGCTATCTGCTGGACCAGTTCGCCAAGGACGGTGCCAATGTCCGCACGGATGCGTATGGCGGATCGGTCGAGAACCGCGCCCGGCTGATGCTGGAGGTTGCGACTGCGGTGGTCGAGGAGATCGGTGCCGAGCGAACCGGGATCCGGATTTCGCCCGTCTCGCCCGCCAACGGCGTCTCGAGCAGCTCCCCTCAGGCGCAGTTCGACTATATCGTCGATCAACTCGACGCTTTGGGCATCGTCTATATCCATGTCGTCGAGGGCGCCACGGGCGGATCGCGCGATGTCGCGCCGTTCGACTTCGGATCGCTCCGCCGGCGCTTCAACAATACCTATATCGCCAATAACGGCTATGACCTCGAACTCGCGGCGTCTCGGCTCGCCGACGGCAAGGCGGACCTCTTCGCCTTCGGGCGCCCGTTCATCGCCAATCCCGACCTTGTGGAACGGCTGAAGACGCGCACGCCGCTGACGGAGTTCAACTCGGCGACGCTCTATGGCGGCGGCCCCGCCGGCTATACCGACTATCCCGCGATCGCCGCCTCAAGCCGCCCATGAGCTATCGGCGGGCGGCGCCTGCGAGGCAGCCATCCCACGTGACAGCAGCGCCTCAGGGCTCTCGAACTGGTGTCCAAACCCAGTGAGTGCAAGGCCGTCGTCCTTTCTGTCGATGCTCGTTCGTCCGCATGCGGGGTACAGGGTCGTCTTCGCGGTCGATGCAAGATCGCCGCAGGATGAGTTTCGCAGGTGAGATCTTCCTGTGTTCGTTGCGCAATCTGCTGCCGAGGCAGTTGCTTCCCGCTTCGCGGAATGGTCTCAGCCACGTCCCGGCAGGGACAGCTCGATGCGTCCCCTGTAAGAACGCTGTTGGTGGAATGGTCTGACGGAATCGTCGCTAGCGAGCGACTGAAGTATCAGGCCGCGGCTCGCGTTCCTCCGTGTGGATCAAATAGCTCGCCCGTCCGAAGCATAATTGCGGGAGCGGTGGCCACCTGAGACGTGGCGGCGATGTTCGAACCTCTAGCCGGCTGGCTTTCCCCCGATAGGATGAAGAACGGGCTCTCGATTGACACCAGGCCCAGGCATCGAACGGAGGACAGCCATAAGCAGTATATCGCTCTCGACGTATCCACGAAAGAGACGGCAATTTCGATCCGTCAGGACGGCAGAGGATCTGGCGGGGCAAGTGCGCGTCCGACCCGCAACTGATTGCGGCGGCAATCCGCAAGCACCCCAGGTCCGGCGGGTGGTATTCGAGACGGGGCCGCTGTCGGTGTGGTTCTACCACCGTTGACGGCAGAGGGACTGCCCGCGATCTGCATCGACGCGCGGCATGCCAAGGCCGCGCTCGATTTGGCCGCGAACAAGACCGACGCGAATGATGCGGATGGCCTGGCACATCTGCCGAGGTCGGTTTCTACCGAGAAGTTCGGGTCAAGGGTTTTGACAGCATGCTGATCCGCACGCTGATCACCGCACGGCGCCAGCTTCTCAGATGCGGTTGCAGATATCCAACCAGATTCGCGGGCTGATGAAGACGTTCGGCCTCGTCGTGCCCAAGGGCGCCGGCAGTGTGTTCGAGCGCAACGTCCGCGACCTTCTTCAAGGTGAGGACAAGCTGGCGCGGATCGTGGTTCCGATGCTTCGGGCCTGGAGTGATATCCGGCACCAGACAGCAGAGCTGAGCAAACAGTTGGCAGCGATGGCGCGTAATGACCAGCACTGCCGACTGCTCATGTCAGTGCCCGGTGTAGGCACTGTCACAGCCACCGCCTTTGCCGCAGCCGTGGAGAATCCCGCGAACTTCAGGAACTCTCGCACAGTGGGCGCGTGGGTGGGCCTGACGCCGAGGCGCTATCAGTCCGGCGAGATCGATCATGACGGTCATATCTCGCGCCGTGGCGATAGTCAGCTCCGCGGACTTCTGTACGAGGCGGCGGCGGTCATCCTGAACCGATCAACGGACACCAGCACTCTGCGAACCTGGGCGTTGGAACTGAAAGAACGGCTTGGCTTCAAGCGAGCGGCCGTGGCCCTAGCGCGCAAGCTGGCGGTGATCATGCATGCGATGCGGGATGGGTCATGGTCAGGCTCCTGGTTGAAGAAGCCCGTCATGCTCTGCCGCCGCCGAAAAACGTATGGTAAAAATGGCGCACCCGACAGGATTCGAACTAGTTCGACTTCCGACTTCCGAGCGATGCCGCCCCAGTTCGCTTGGGCTCGTCTGCCGACCTCAGCGTAGACACCACCGACAGGCTTCATGAAGTCAATCACCGTTCGCGATTGTTGATGTAAACATGGGCCTGTCTTTCGGAGAGGATAAGCCAATCTTGGTAAGCGGCAGGATCAGGCGCAAGTGCTTCGGTCGTCCGCGCCATGGCATTTTTCGCTTCGTGGAAATTCGTGTACCACCCGGCACCCACCGCAGCCGACATGCCTGCACCGAGTGCCGATGCCTCGTTCGAGAGGCTGCGATGGACAGGAAGCCCTGTCGCATCTGAAACCATCTTTCGCCACAGCAGACTCGAAGCACCACCGCCGATCACGAAGATGCGCGCGGCCGCAAGCCCCTTGGCCCTCATCTGCTGCAAGCTCCTTGCAAATTCGAGCGTGATCGCCTCGAGTGATGCGCGATAGAGATGACCCATTCCATGATCCGGCCCGAAGCCCGTGAAACTCGCCCGCGCATTTTCATCCCAGTAGGGATCCATACATCCCATCAGGTACGGGCAAACCATTAGCCCGTCAGAGCCGACGGGCAGGCGCATAGCCTCCGCCTCCAGTCGTTGGAAAACCGCCGCATCCGCGCGTCCACCAGCGAAATTATCGAGCAGCCAATTCACGAAAAAAGCACCGCCGCGCTGTACGCTCTCCAAGATATAACCGTCGCCGGTAGGCGATACCAGCGTCCGCCAATGCCCGCTCAATTCCGGCGTCGCCGACCAGACGCCACCCACAACCGCCGTTCCGAGATTGAGATAGACCGTTCCCGGTTCGATCGCGCCGACGCCAAGGGCGGCGCAGTGACCATCTCCGCCGGCGGCAAAGATCGGCGTGCCCGGTCTCAACCCGGTCTCTGCAGCGGCTTCCTGCGAGACGGCGCCGATTTGGGAGGCCGGCGGATTGAGCGATGGAAACTTGGCCTCATCGATCATCAGATGATCGAGTATTTTCGTCGACCAGGTTTTGCTGACGATATCGAAAATGCCGAACGGATCGGCGCTGGTCCATGTCGCCTGAGGCGCGCCGCACAGGCGCATCGTCAGATAGTCATGTACGGACAGAATATGAGTGGCCTTATCAAGCAGATCTGGTTGGTGAGTACGCATCCAGCGCAGGCGATAGACGCAGGGAAGGATATCGACCGGCTTGCCTGATATGGCATGTAAAGTCTCTGCGCCCAGTTCGTTTGCAAGGATTGCAGGCATGTCCCGAGCGCGCCGGTCGAGCCAGACCGTGGCGGGAGCCAACGGACGCCCCTGGTCGTCCAGCAGCGCCATTGTCTCGCGCTGATTAGAAATCGCCACGCCATCGATGCGGTCCGGTGCGATAGTATCGGTCACGGCCTTCAACGCAGTGATAGCCGCGCTCCACCACTCGTTTGGATCCTGTTCGGCGCGATAGGCGTCGGGGCTTGACAGCGTGTGCGGCGAACGACCCTCGAAACAGGGCTGCCCGTCTTTCGACCAGGCAATAGCTTTCACCGATTGCGTCGATGAATCGATCCCAATGACATACCGTTCCTCTGACTGCATGAAAGCGGCTCCTCTCCGAAAAAGCGATCCGCCTCGGGACGAGCCGGTGCGACGCAGTTGGGTTCCCCTCCACATGCAGCGGCTGTCCGGCCCCCGCTTGTGATGGTCAAACCGCCAGCAAGGCCTCTCCCGTGGCCATGTCGGTGACGAAGTGCGTCGAGTAGCCACCTTCAAGCGTCGCACTAATGGCCTCGATCTTGCCGCTTCCACCCGCTACGCAAATCCTGTTGGGCGTCTGGATCAGCTCTTCCAGCGCGATTCCAACCATTCGCTCGTCGTGATCCCCGCCCACGGCACGACCATGCGCGTCAATGAAGCGACCGATGATGACCGCGACGGCGCCATTTTCGACATAAGCGTCGATTTCAGCCTGACTTGCGATCCCGGACGCACGGACGGTGCTATTCGGGCCGACATCGCCGACGCCGAACAGTATGCGATTAGTCGAGTGTATGAGATCGAACTGTTTCTTCAACACCGGTTCGTCTAGCAGCATCGCCCTGAGTTCCCTGGTCGACAAAATAGCTGGGGCAAGAAGGTTTACGCAACGCGCGCCGATCCGGCTCGACAGGAGCGAGGTGCACAATTCGGGCGAAAAATCCGGTTCGCCCGTCGAACTTCCCGAGACCTGGACCACGGTAAGATTTGGGACCGGTTCCGGAAGGGAAATCTGGTCCGCGACCGAAAGCACGGTGCGTCCCCAAGCCACCCCGATCACGTCTCCCGTCGCCACCTGTTCGGCCAGAACCCGTGCTCCGGCATTTCCCAACCTGCGCACGAGATCGCGATCTCCGGTCGAGGGGATGACCAGCGCGCCTTGAAGGCCGAATTTTTCCATCAGGCCACGCGCGATCCGGGTGCGGCCGCTCGCATGCGTGTTAATGCGGATCGACACGATGCCACGTTCCCGCGCCTCCTGCAGATAGTTGACGATGGTTGCGCGCGAGACATTCAGCGTCGTGGCGACTTCGCCCTGGGTCATCTCGTCGGCGTAGTAGAGCCAAGCCGCCCAAGTGACGGCGTCGTCGAATTCCGTGGGCAGGGTGACACCTGCGTCCTGCATCTTTTTCCTCGAATTTTCTTGTTGTTCGATCCCATCAGGCGGCATCGGATGGCAAATGTCAACATGCTCTGTCATGTGTATTGACAAGTGTCACACCGTGGTGTCATTTGCCAACATCTGAAAAAACGGACTTCGGGAATGGAAACGGCAAGGAACCAGGGCAGCGTGGCAAACGCTCCCGAGGGCGGTTGGAACGCCCTTATCGATGACGTGGTGGGAGGACGCTGGGTCAATCCGGAGTCCGGAAAGCGTGCTGTCGCGCCCTATGAGTCGATTGTCATTGCGGAAAGTCTGGAAGGGCGCGAAGCCGAACTGGTAGCAGACCTCGCGCTCGGCGGGAGCCACACCGTGGTTGCCGATCATGCGACCTGGGAGGCAATGGGCGCACGTGTCGCGGGTGCACTCGAAAAGCTCGGTCCAGTCAAAACCATCCTCCTCGATCATCCGCATGCCGACATGGCCACTGTGGCGCAGTTGACCGAAAAGCTGAACGGTGCCGAGGGCGTAGTCGCGGTCGGGTCGGGCACGATCAACGACTTGGTCAAATATGTTACCGGCCTCGACAACCGCCGCTATTGCATCTTCGGCACCGCCGCCTCGATGAACGGTTATACGTCAACGACGGCGTCTATCACGCTAGCAAGCGGGCTCAAGGTCTCGCTACCGTCGCATGCGCCGGCTGGTTTTTTCGTCGATCTTGGCGTCGCGGCATCCGCGCCGACCTATCTGTCCGCTGCGGGCTTTGCCGACTGCCTTGTTCGTTCGGTGGCGCAGGTCGACTGGTGGCTCTCGCACCGCTTGTTCGGAACAGTCTATTCAAACCTTCCCTATGTTATCCAGGAGCGGGACGAGATCGAGCTCAACCGGCGCGCCGAAGGCATCGGCAGCGGCGATGTCGCAGCTAATGGCTATCTCTATCGCGTGCTGACGCTCTGCGGACTTGGTGTGTCGTTTACCGGGATGTCCAACCACGGCTCGATGGGCGAGCATCAGATTTCGCATTACATCGATTGTTTCGCCGGAGCCGAGCATCCCGGCACCCTGCACGGCCAGCAGGTGGGCGTCGGGGTACTGACCATGGCCCGGCTGCAGCGCCAATTCCTGGAAAACGCCACGCCACCGGTGATGAAGGCAACCAGGATCGACGTCGGCGATATGGCGCGTCGCATGGGTGCTGACATTGCAAGACAATGTTATACTGAGATTCAGCCCAAGATTTTCAGCGACAGGGCAATTGGCGCGCTCAACGACAAGATCGCCGATCTCTGGCCGGTCCTGCGCGAGGAATTGAAGGCCTTCGTCATCCCAGTCGATGAAATGACCCGGCTACTGACGGCGGCGGGTGGGCCGACGACGGCCAGGGAACTCGGTGTGCCGCCCCACTTCTATCGCGAGGCGGTTATCCATTGCCGCGAGATGCGCAATCGCTACTCCTTCCTCGACATTGCCGCCGATGCCGGCATTCTTGAGGATTTTGTTGGCGGGGAGGTTTGAGGCCATGCGCTCGATCTCCGAAATGCCAGTCGAGGATGCAGGCAGGATTAGCACTCTGTTTGCGGATATTGACGACACACTGACCAATGACGGCCGGCTGCCGGCCTGCGCCTATGAAGCGCTGGAGCGGCTTCAGGCTGCGGGGGTTGCCGTCGCGCCGATCACCGGCCGTCCGGCCGGCTGGTGCGACATGATCGCCCGGATGTGGCCGGTTTCCGGTGTCGTCGGCGAGAATGGCGCCTTCTATTTCTCCTATCATCAGGACAGCCGGCGGATGCGCCGGGTCTTTGCGATCAATGACGACCAGCGCGCCAGTGATCGCAAAAAACTTGAAGCGGTACGGGCGCGCATTCTGGCCGAAGTGCCGGGTACGGCGATCTCTGCCGATCAGCCCTATCGCGAGGCTGATCTTGCCATCGATTTCTGCGAGGACGTCCCCCCGCTGTCCGCCAGCGAGGTGGAGCGCATCAAACGGATCTTCGAGGAGGAGGGCGCGGTCGCCAAGGTTTCGTCGATCCACGTCAATGGCTGGTACGGCGCCTATGACAAGCTGACCATGACGCGGCGGTTTGCCGCCGATGTGCTGGGGTTGGATATCGACGGCCACAAGGACAAAGTCGTGTTCGTCGGTGACAGCCCCAATGACGCGCCGATGTTCCATTTTTTCCCCAATGCCTGCGGCGTTGCCAATGTGTTGCGATTTCGCGGGCGGATCGACTCGGAGCCCGCCTATGTGACGTTGCATGAGGGTGGGCATGGATTTGTCGAAGTCGCCAACCGCATTCTCGATGCGCGCAAGGGGAGGGTTGCGGCATGACGGCTCCCCTCTACGATCTCGCAATCGTTGGCGGCGGCATCAATGGCGCGGGCATTGCCCGCGATGCGGCCGGTCGCGGCCTGAGCGTCTTTCTCTGCGAGAAATCGGATCTCGGCTCGGCGACCTCCTCGGCCTCGACCAAGCTTATTCACGGTGGGCTGCGCTATCTGGAACATTACAAGTTCAAGCTGGTGCGCCATGCGCTGAGCGAGCGGGAAGTGTTGTGGCGGATCGCGCCGCATATCATCTGGCCGCTGCGCTTCGTGCTGCCGCATCGCAAGGGCCTTCGGCCAGCCTGGCTGCTGCGGCTTGGCCTGTTCCTCTACGATCACCTCGGCGGACGACAAAAACTGCCGGGCACGAAAACGCTGCGATTGTCGCGCCATCCGGCCGGTGCATCGCTGCGGGATGTCTCCTCGGTTGGGTTCGAATATTCCGACTGCTGGGTGCAGGACAATCGCCTGGTGGTGCTCAATGCTCGCGATGCCGAAACCTATGGCGCCGACATCCGCACGCGTACCCGCTGCATCCGGGCTCTGCGGGAAAAAGGGCTCTGGCATGTGAGTGTCGAGGACGTGGAAACGGGCGTGGTCGAGACCATCCGTGCGCGGGCGCTCGTCAATGCCGCCGGTCCGTGGGTGGATCAGGTTCTGGCAACAGCGATTGGCCGAAACGCGGCCGGATCTATCCGGCTCGTCAAGGGCTCGCATATCGTCGTGCCTTTCCTTTATGACCATGACCGCTGCTACATCTTCCAGAATCCCGACGGGCGTATTTTCTTCGCCATCCCCTATGAGGAAGACTTCACGCTAATTGGGACGACGGACGTCGACTACAAGGGCGAACCGGAAGAAGTCCGCATATCGGATGACGAGGTCGATTATCTCTGCAAGGCAGCGTCCTCTTATTTCAAGCGCGCTGTGACGCCGGCCGATGTCGTCTGGACCTATTCCGGTGTCCGTCCCCTTTATGACGACCGTGCTGCCACTGCGCAGGAGACGACGCGCGACTATGTGCTGAAAGTCGATGGCGCCGATAATGAAGCTCCGCTTCTGAGCGTCTTCGGCGGCAAGATCACCACCTATCGCTGCCTTGCCGAGGATGCGTTGCGCGTGCTGGCGGGACGTTTCCCGCAATGGACGTACAAGGCGGGATGGACCGGGCGACAGCGTTTGCCAGGCGGTGATTTTCCGGCGGACGGGGCGGACCGGCTCGCACAGGACCTGAGCCTCGAATACACCTTTCTCGACAAGCGCGCCGCCCGCCGCCTTGTCAGGCATTACGGGATCGAAGCCAGAGATATTCTCGCCGGTTCGCGGGTCAGGGCCGATCTGGGCCGCACCTTCGGTCCCGATCTAACCGAGGCGGAAGTCCGTTTCCTGATGCAGCGCGAATTTGCACGGACCGCAGAGGACGCGGTTTTTCGCCGGACCAAGGCCGGCATCCGCATGCGCAAGGACCAGATCGCCGAACTGGACGTATGGATGGCCGAGGAGCGCTCCGCACGCAAGGCGGACCGCAAGGGGATTGCTGTGGCGCGATAGGACGCGCCGCTGGCCGAACGAAGGACATGAGCCGGGTTGTGCCGGAGAGGACGAGAAACAGGTTCGAGGCCCGAACCCGCAGAGGAGCGGGTACAGGCCAGGAGAAGGCCGAAGCGCCGGTTTGAGGCGCATAGGCCGGCATCCGCCCTTGGGAGGAGCACGGAATGTCCGTCACACAGGTGAGGCGTTTAGCGATTTCAGATTCGCCCTGGCCGTGGCTGTTGCCGCTCGTCAGCCTGCTGGTCGTGTTCACCATCTACCCGTTGATCTACAATATCTGGCTGAGCTTCCACGAATTCGTGCCGAAACAGCGCGCGTTGAAATTCGTCGGTATGGCGAATTGGATTCAGCTTTGGAACGACACGCGTTTCTGGAGCGCGCTTGGCGTCACCTTCCTCTATTTCTTCATCGCGCTGGTGTTCGAAATCATCCTCGGCATGGCGATCGCGATGCTGCTCGATGCCGAACTGCCGGGCTTCGGCGTGCTGCGCGCTACCCTGTCGATGACGTTGGTCATCCCGCCTGCCATCGCCGGAATGATGTTCCTGCTGATGGAGGATCCGCAATTCGGGGTCTTGCCCTATCTGCTAAACACGATGGGCCTTCTCGACAAGTCAACGCCTATTCTCGCGACCTCATCCTTGGCCTTGGCCGGTGTGCTCGTTGCGGAAATCTGGCAGTGGACGCCCTTCATGGTGCTCATCTTCATGGCTGGCCTTCGCTCGCTGCCGGCCGAGCCCTATGAAGCAGCGATGATCGATGGCGCCTCGTCCTTCCAGATGTTCCGCCGGCTGACGCTGCCGATGATGTCGAAGGTGATCGCAGTCGCGGTGCTGCTGCGCGGCATCGATCTCTTCCGGGTGTTCGACTACGTCTTCGTCATGACCTCGGGCGGCCCGGGAACGGCCACCTATACTGTCAGCCTTTATGCCTGGCAACAGACGTTCTCGTTCCTGAAATGGGGTTATGGCGCGACGCTGAGCCTCGTCAGCCTGGCAATGGTGATGATCACGGCCAACGTCTTCATCAAAGTCTTCAAGGTGAGGTGGTAACATGCACCAGAGCGCTGGCACCCGAACATTGCGCACGATCACCGGCTGGCTCGTCGTTGGAGCCTTCTTCTTCCCAATCTACTTCTGGACGTCGGTCGCCTTTCGCAACGCCAAGGACATTTTCAACTGGCCGCCGAAATTTTTCGTCTTCCGACGCTCAAGAATTTCGAGCAGGTGTTTGGCATTTCGCTCGGCTTCGGTTTCGGCAGGCAGGAAACGGTCAATCCCGGCGGCGGCAATTTCTACATGGCGCCCCGACTTTGGGATTCGATCGTTGTCGCCTCGATGTCGACCGTCCTTGCCATCGTCGTCGCCACCCTGGCCGCCTACTCGCTGTCGCGCATGAATTTTCGCGGACGCCACGAGTTCGTTAACTGGGTGTTGTCAACCCGCATGATGCCGCCGGTCGCCGTCGCCATCCCGATGTTCTTCATCTTCAAGCAGTTCAGCCTGCTCGATACGTATATCGGCGTTATCCTGATCCACGGCCTGATGAACCTGCCGCTGGCGGTGCTGCTCTTGAAGAGCTTCTTCGACGATATTCCGTCCGAGATCGACGAGAGCGCACTGCTCGACGGCGCGTCGCGTTGGACGATTTTCCGGCGCATCGTCCTGCCGATGGCCAAGGGCGGCATCGCGGCGACAGCGGTTCTCTGCTTCATCTTCAGCTGGACGGAATTCCTGTTCGTGCTGACGCTGACGCAGACCGGCCTGAAGACCGTGCCGGTAGTGTCGTCGACCTTCGTGACATCGATCGGAACGGCCTGGGGCAATATGGCGGCGCTGGGTGCAGCGGCCATCGTGCCAGCCTTTATCGTGATCCTGCTGGTCCAGCGCCATCTGGTGCGCGGCCTGACGATGGGGTCGCTGAAACAGTAATTCGGCGCGCAGGGCGCTTGAATATTCGGCCGGCAATTCTGTCGTCCGTTTAAAAGTGGAGGAGAAGAGGATGAAGGACAGTATCAGAAAGAACTATCTCGCGTCGATCACGGACAGGTTCGTCAAAGGTCAAATGGGCCGCCGCGACTTCCTGATGGCCGCCGGAAAGCTGGGCCTGGGTGCAGGTGCGCTCGGCATGGGAATGGGACGCGGGCCGTTTGGCGGGCTCTCGCAGGCCAATGCACAGGAAGCGCTGCAGCCGTCGCCGGAAGTGATCAAGTGGCTGCAGGACGTCGGCAAGCCTTTTGCCGGCACCACGCTCAAACTCGCTACGGAATCGACGCCACCGTCAAACGCCATCAACTCGCAGCTGAAGAAGTACTTCGAGGAAGCGACCGGCATCAAGGTCGAGATCGAGGTTCTTCCGCTGGAGCAGGTTCTGCAGAAGCTGACACTCGACGTGGCCTCATCGCTCGGCACCTACGACCTCTACTATATCGACCAGAGCTGGGCGGCCTCCTTCAGCCAGGACGTTTTCGATCCGCGCGAGCAGATCGAGGCCAAGCCCGATCTGGCCATGCCGAACTACAACATCGATGATTTCCTGCCGGCGCTGGTCGACGGCATCGCCAAATACAAAGACCGCTGGGTCGGCGTCCCCTACGATATCCCGATCTTCATCATGATCTATCGCAAGGATATCTACGAGAAGCTAGGCCTCAAGGCGCCGGCGACACTTGAAGAGCTGTACACCAACTCCAAGACCATCACCGACGAAATGGGCCCGAACGTCTACGGCACCAGCGGCCAGATGAAATCCGGCCATTACAGCCTGGAATGCGACTGGACGGCGTGGCTCTGGGGCCATGGTGGCTCGATCTTCGGACCGGACGGCAAGTTCACCGGTAACGACGAAAAGGGCGTCGCGGCGCTGGACTACTGGACGAAGCTCAAGGCAACGATGCCTCCTGGCGTCGATGGCTGGACCTGGGACGGCCAGGGCCAGTCGGTGGCACAGGGTGTTGCGGCGTCCATGCTATCGTGGGGCGAGTTCTTCCCCTATTTCGACGACCCGACCCAGACCAAGGTTTCGGGCCTCTGCGAAGTTGCGGTACCGCCGCAGCCGATCGCGCTCCGCACCGTCAAGGAAACCGGTTACGGCGAAATCCCCGGCGTCGGCCATCAGGGCGGGTCGTCGCTTGCCGTGTCAAAATACTCCAAGAGTCCGGATGCGGCGTGGGTGTTCATGCAGTGGGCGACCTGCGCCGACACGCAGGCCCTGGTCACCACGCTCGGTGGCGGCACGGGTCCGACCCGCGCCAGCGTCTATGACGATCCGCGCGTGCTCGGCAACGCCCGCGTCGGTGCCGGTACGACCCGGCACCTGCCGGTCGTGCGCGAGACAATCGCCAAGTATATGGGCTCCGAGCCGGATCTGCCGGAATGGGCTCAGCTTTCCACCGATACGATCCCCGTCGGCCTCGGCAAGTATTTCGCCGGCAGCTACGGCTCGCCGAAGGAGGCCCTCGACGACATCGCTGCGCAGGTTGGCAAAGTGATGAAGGGTTGATTGGACGGGCGGCGGTTTCCGCTGCCGTCAACGAACCGGTTCCCGAGTTGCGATGTCCTCTAGCCCTCGCCAATGGCAACGCTTCTCGGGGATCGACTACCCAGAACAGTGCGGAAGGCTGAAACATGGCGGACAAGCCGCTGATTGCAATTACAGGCGCGAGCTCTGGCATCGGCGAGGCGACGGCGCGGGCTTTTTCGGCAGCCGGTCACCCGGTGCTGCTGATGGCGCGCCGTCTCGACCGGCTGCAGGCGCTCGGACTGCCGAACGCCGTGCTGAAACAGGTCGATGTGCGTGATCGCGCCGCACTGGCTGCAGCCGTTGCCGATGCCGAAGCGCAATTCGGACCGGTGGATATGATGTTCGCCAATGCCGGCATCGCCCGTCTCGGCGACATCGCCAAGCAGCCACCCGAAGAGTGGGACGAGATGATCGACATCAACACCAAGGGCGTGATGAATTCCGTCCATGCGGTGATGAAAGGCATGATCGCACATCGCCACGGCACCCTGATGATGATGAGTTCGATTGCAGGCCGCAAGTCCTATCCGGACCACACGGTCTATTGCGGCACCAAGTATTTCGTCCATGCGGTCTCGGAAAGCCTCCGCGAATATTTGGCGCCGCACGATGTGCGCGTCATCGTCCTGCCGCCCGGCATTATTGACACGGAAGTGCTGGATCATGTGAAGGACGAGAATACGCTGGCCAGCTACAAGGCCAACAAGGAGGCGATCGGCGGCGGCATTTCCGCCGATATCGTCGCGGAGCTGATCCTCAATGCCTACAATCTTCCGCAGAAGGCGATCGTGCAGGAAATCGTCATCACCCCGACCCGGCAGAGATACTGACACTACATCCGGCGATCCGGCTGTAGTGAACAATGAAAATTGAAAGACGCGTGGAGAAGAAGTTCATGGCAACCGTAGAGTATCAGCGCATCGGCAAATCTTTCAGTGCCTTCAATATCATGCGGGATATCTCGTTTTTGATCGAGGATCACCAGTTCGTCGTTCTGCTCGGGCCGTCCGGCTGTGGGAAGACCACCCTGTTGCGCATGACCGCAGGCCTGGAGAGCGTCACCTATGGGGATCTGCTGATCTCCGGCCGCCGCGTCAACGATGTGCATCCGCGCGACCGCGACATCGCCATGGTGTTCCAGAACTATGCGCTCTATCCGACCATGAAGGTCTACGAGAACATTGCGTTTAGCCTGGAAGTGGCAAAACGACCGCCGACCGAAATCAAGAGGCGTGTCGAACACGCCGCAGAGATCCTCAATCTCACGCCCTATCTGCAGCGGTATCCGAAGGAGCTTTCGGGCGGCCAGCGCCAGCGTGTCGCCATGGGGCGGGCGATGGTGCGCGAAGCGGCGGTGTTCCTGTTCGACGAGCCGCTTTCCAACCTCGACGCCAAGCTGCGTGCGCATATGCGCACCGAAATCCGCCAGCTTCACAACAGGCTGAAGACGACCACGATCTATGTGACCCATGACCAGATAGAGGCCATGACCATGGCCGACAAAATCGTCGTCATGCGGGCCGGCAAGATCGAGCAGATCGGCACGCCGGACGATGTCTACGACAGGCCCGCGAGCAAGTATGTCGCCGACTTCATCGGCTCGTCAGCGATCAACTTCCTGACCGGCGTCGTCGTCGCCGATCAGGGTGCGCTGGCTGCCGAAACCAAGGCGGGCCTCATTCGGCTCGCACCATCCGTAAAGGTGTTTACCGGCCAGCGGGTTATCTGCGGCGTCCGTCCGACCGATGTCACGGTCGATCCGCAGGGATCCATTGTCGCGCGCTCGCTGCTGATCGAGCGCATGGGGCATGAGGCGCAACTCTGCTGCGAGGGTCCGGAAGGTCAGTTCCTGGCGATCGTCGACAAGTCGGCCCATTTCGACACGCATGCGGATGTCCGTTTTTCGATCGCGCCCGAAAAGGTGCATGTCTTCGACGCCGCCACGGAAAACCGGGTCTGACACTGAACCCATTGGATATTCGGTTTTTGCAACCCGGTTCGCGAGGATGCGGGAAGAGAGGAAATAGTGATGAAATCGAGATGGAACGACAGCGAGCTTGGATCCGTGGTCGAGGCTTATGTCGGAAAGGGCGTAAACCGCGATCTGGCGATTCGGACCTATACGACGCGCCTGCTCGGGCAAGACCCGGAACTGGTGCTGCACGGCGGCGGCAATACGTCGGTTAAGGCGGCGTTTACCGATCGGGACGGCGCCTCGGTCGATGTGCTTTGCGTCAAGGGCAGCGGCTGGGATATGGGCACGATCGAGCCACAGGGCTTGCCGGCCGTTCGGCTAGAGCCCCTGAAGGCCATGGTCGGTTTCGACGAATTGAGCGATGACGAGATGGTGATGCTGCAGCGGCGGCTCCTGATGGACCCGAACGCACCGAACCCGTCCGTCGAAGCCATCCTGCATGCATTGCTCCCTTTCAAGCATATCGACCACACCCATGCCAATGCGATCGTCTCCCTGACGAACCAGCCGCATGGCGAAGACCTCATCCGCGACCTGTTCCCCAAGTCGATCATCGTTCCCTATGTCATGCCTGGCTTCCTCTTGGCCAAGGCGTGCGATGCGGCCTTCCGCGCCAATCCCGGGGGCGATGGCATGATCCTTCTCAAGCATGGTATTTTCACTTGGTCTGACGATCCACGCGCAGCCTATGAGGACATGATCGACAAGATCGACCAGGCTGAACGGAGGTTGGCAAAAGGCCGGCCCAGGCCCTTTACGCCCGTCGAACTGCCCGTGGAGATGGCCACGGTGGCGGAGATCGCGCCGATCCTGCGCGGTGCCATCGCCATCGACACCGGCGTCGAGGGAGCACCCAAGCGTCTCATCCTCGAACACCGGACCAGTGAAAAGGTGCTCGACTTTTGCAACGCCGAGACGGTGGCGGGCCTCGTCAAACGCGGCAATGCGACACCCGAACACGTCATCCATATCAAGCGCTTCGGCATCGCCTTGCCTGCGCCTATCTCGGGGCTTCTGAGCGAATGGGCGGAGGTGGTCCGTGACGCGGTCGCGGTCTACCAAGCGGAGTACCGCGCCTATTTCGAGCGCAACAATGCCCGTGTCGGCGGCGGAAAGACGATGCTCGATCCGATGCCGCGCGTCTTCTATGTCGCCGGGATCGGCCTGTTTGCAGCTGGCGCCACGCGCAAGAACGCGCTTGTCGGCGCCGATGTGGCCGAAGCAACGATTGACGTGATTACCAAGGCCGAGGGTATCGAATCGTTCGAGGCTTTACCCGAAGCCGATCTGTTCGATATTGAATACTGGTCGCTGGAGCAGGTCAAACTGACCAAGCAGGTGGAAAAGCCCCTGACCCGGCAGGTGGCGGTGGTAACCGGTTCCGCTGGCGGGCTTGGTCTGGCCATCGCCGAAGCGCTTCGTTCCGAGGGCGCCGAGGTTGCGCTGATCGACATTGCCGAAGACGCCGTGGCACGCCAGGCCAAGCGGCTGGGCGGGCTCGGCGTCGCCTGCGACGTTACCGATCCCGCCGCAGTGGACGCCGCCATCGCCGAAGTGGCAGGCTATTTTGGCGGGGTGGACATCCTGATCTCCAATGCCGGCGCGGCGTTTCAGGGCCGGCTGCTCGATGTGCCGGAGGATACCTTCCGGAAGGCATTCGAACTGAATTTCTGGGCCCATCATTATATGGCTCGTGCCGCCGTGCAGGTGATGGAAAAGCAGAAGACCGGTGGCGCGATCGTCTTCAATGTGTCGAAACAGGCCGTGAATCCCGGGGCGGATTTCGGCCCCTACGGCACGTCGAAGGCGGCGCTGATGGCGCTGATGCGTCAATACGCGATCGAGCACGGCGCATCCGGCATCACGTCGAATGCAGTCAACGCCGACAGGATCCGTACCGGATTGATGACAGACGAGATGGTCAGCGAGAGAAGCCGCGCGCGCGGCCTGACACCGGAGGCCTATATGCGTGGCAACCTCGTCGGCCGCGAGGTAACGGGTTCCGACGTTGCGGCTGCCTTCGTGCATCTCGCCAAGGCTCGGGCCAGCACCGGCGCCGTGATCACGGTGGACGGCGGCAATGTCGCAGCGATGATGCGCTAGCGGCTGCGCCTCCTAATTGAAACGACATGAGGAGGTCATCTTGGCAAAAATCGTCGTACTCGGTGCCGGTGTGATGGGTACAGCCCTATGCGTCCCCGCTGCCGAGAACAACCACACGGTGCTGCTCGTCGGTACGCCGCTCGACAGCGACATCGTGACTGCCATGCGGCAACCGGGCGGGGTTCATCCCAAACTTGACTACGCGCTATCTGACAACGTGGAGGCGATCCCTTTCGACGGGCTACGGTCTCACCACCTCAGCGACGCCGATTTCATTATTGTCGGAGTGAGCAGCCCCGGGATCGCCTGGGTGACCGACATCCTCAACCGGCTTATGACAGCACCCCGTCCGGTGGCCTTAGTGACAAAGGGGCTCGACCCGGCAGGTTCTACCGTGTCGACCTATGCCCAAACGCTTCCGTTCCGTATTCCCATGATGAGCGCCTTCATCGGCATCGGCGGACCGTGTATCGCCCGCGAACTTGCCAACCGTCTGCCGACCGCCAGCATTTACGCCTGTCAGGATATTTCGACCGCCGAACGGTTCGCGGCGATCATGGAAACGGACTATTACCGTTTGGCGGTGACAGCCGACGTCACGGGCGTCGAAGCCTGCGCCGCACTCAAGAATTTCTTTGCGATCGGTGTCAGCGCCATGCAGACGCGATATCCCGATCAAAAACGTGCGGACGGTCAGTCCAAAAACCCCACGGCTGCAGCCTTCACCCAGGCCAGTTTGGAAATGGCAAGGCTTTGCGAGAGACTGGGCGGCCATGCCGCGACAGCATTCGGGCTTGCCGGCCTCGGCGATCTGCATGTCACGGTCGGCGGAGGGCGCAACAGCCGCCTCGGCCATGGGCTCGGAACCGGCCGCAGCGTCCTTGATGTCTTGTCCAGCGACTTGTTTGGCGAAACGGTCGAAGGCGTGGATACTGCGCGGGTTCTGGCGACAATGGCGCTGGAGAAACCCAGCATCGACGGCGAAGCGAGCCCTTATTTCCCGCTTGCGTCTGCCATTATGGATGCCGTTCTTCAGCAGAAACCCTTCTCGTTGGATTTTTCATGCCTCGTTGTTCAGTAGCCACCGGCTCAAATCGACAAGGGAGAGGGGTTTTCCCGGAAGACAACCGAAGCGCGCGACAATAAAGTCGTCGCTGTTATAGCGTCAGGCGCGCAGCCCCGGTGCCTGCACGCGGCCGCTTTCCACCTCTAGCCGGATAATGTCCGTTCCAAAGTACTGACGCCAAGTTCCTCAGACGTCTTTGCCAGCGCATTGGCAAATTTGGAGCAGCCCCCGGTCTCGTTCTTTGGGGTGAGGAGGCGACAATCCTTTCCCGGACATGTGCCAGCGCGGGCTCCGACCTGATGCACCCATCGCGGTCAACCGCTTCGTAGGGAATTCCATCAGCAGCAAGCGCCTTCACATCTTTTGCCGAGGCGTCGAGCTGTTGCTTGGTCCGGAAGAGCTGCTGAGTTCCCTGCGTTCTCCCATCGTATTCGATGCCCGTCTCTGCACGAAGGCTTGCGAGCGAAACGCGGCTGTAATCGGCAAGGCGCAACATCCGGCTTTTGTTGATCGCGTACCGTTCCGAATTGCAGTTGGCGAGCATCCTAGTCAGCCAGGACAGCATGGCCGTGTCTAGTTTCGGGCGAAGGATGAGAGGAGCATGCTTCATGAACAGCCACTTCATCGCCTTTAACGGTATGCCAGGGGCAGCCCAAGGGGAACAGTAGCCGAAGGAAATTTCACCGGCGTTGGCGAAGCTCGTCTCAAGCGCTGGCCCCTTTTGTCTGTCGATGACGATCACCTCGTGTCCCGCCTTTGCCAACTGGTAGGCGGATGTCACACTGCCACTTTCATTTGAGACTGAGGTTGCTGGAGGGCTCACCCCATGCGTTCGGAGGCATAGGATCCGGGCGATGCCGGGAAGACCACCGCCTTGCTTCCGTTGATGAAAACGCGACCATGGATGTGAGCCTGGATCGCACGGGCGAGAACCTGGCTCTCAACATCGCGGCCAAGGCTCACGTAGTCTTCGGCACTTTGTGCGTGCGTGACCCGCACAATGTCCTGCTCGATAATCGGACCCTCGTCCAGGTCCGCTGTCACATAATGTGAAGTCGCGCCGATGAGCTTCACCCCGCGCTCGTAGGCTTGCTTGTAGGGATTTGCGCCCTTGAAGCTCGGCAGGAAGGAGTGATGGATGTTGATGATCCGCCCCGACATCTGTCGGCACATTTCATGTGAAAGCACCTGCATATAGCGGGCGAGAATAATGAGCTCAGCTCCGGATTCTTGCACGATGCGCATTTGCGCCGCCTCGGCCTCGGGCTTGTTTTCTTTTGTGACCTTGATGCAATGGAATGGGATGTCGTGGTTAACGACTACGCGCTGGTATTCCATATGGTTCGAGATAACCCCTACGATATCGATCGGAAGCGCTCCGATGCGCCATCTGTAGAGGAGATCGTTCAGGCAGTGGCCGAAGCGTGACACCATGAGGATCACCTTCTTTCTGACCGATTCGTCGAAGAACTCGGCGGTTGCCCCGAAGTTGCTGGCGATAGGATCGAAGCCCTGCTGAAGCTGATCGAGTGTCCGCGTCTCGTCGGGCTGAAAGCTCACGCGCATGAAATAGCGTCCGGTATCGCCATCGTCGAACTGTGCGCTATCAGAGATGTTGCATCCGCTTTCGGACAAGTAAGTCGCTATGGCAGCAGTGACACCCCGGATCGCGGGGCATGCGACGCGAAGCGCGAAGCGCTGTTTTGTGTCGGTCATTGGAAAGATCCTAGGTTTCTTGCTCAAGCCACTCGCTGACGACGAAAGGCGGTCAGCGTATTCGACAACAGGCAGGCGATGGTCATGGGGCCGACACCGCCGGGAACTGGCGTGATCGCACCGGCATGTCCGGCCTCTGCAAAGGCAACGTCGCCAACGATCCGCGACTTGCCATCCTCCTCAATCCTATTGATGCCGACGTCGATGACGACGGCGCCAGGCTTGATCCAGTCGCCGCGGACGAGACTGGGTCGTCCGGCTGCTGCGACGAGGACATCGGCCGAGCGGCAAATATCCGCGATGTTCTTGGTGTGCGAATGAACGATCGTCACTGTACAATTCGCGCTCAGCAACATCTGCGCCATCGGCTTGCCGACGATGTTCGATTTGCCGATGACGACTGCGTGGAGGCCAGCAAGGTCTGTGCCGAGCGCATCCTTGATAAGCATCATGCATCCGAGCGGCGTGCAGGGAGCAAGAGCGGGCTGTCCGGTCGCCAGCCGGCCTGCGTTCGAAACGTGGAAGCCATCTACATCCTTGTCCGGATTGATCGCCTGGATGATAGCGTTTGGATCGAGATGTTTGGGCAACGGCAGCTGGACGAGGATTCCGTGGACTTCCGCAGCGACATTGAGGCGAGCGACAAGACGCATCAGCTCTTCCTGCGAAGTCTCTTCCGGCAACCGGTGCTCGAATGATTTCATTCCGACAGCCACTGTCTGGCGCTGCTTCGCAGCAACGTAAACAGCGCTTGCCGGATCAGATCCGACAAGCACGACGGCCAATCCAGGGATAGCCTCCGTTTGGCCCTTAAGGGCCGCGACATCGCTCTTGATTGTTTCCAGCAGGTTTGAGGCAAACTGTTTGCCATCGATGGTCGCAGCGCTGGTAAATCTATCCATTCCCATGTCGTATGCTCCAATGGATGAGGGCTCGGGTACTCATGAGCGGATGTAAAAAGCCATGCCGCACGAAGCGGTAGCGCGAGCGGCATGCTTGGGGGCCGGTGGAGTTACGTCAGCGCCCGTAAACCGGGAAGTTGCTGGTTAGTGCTGCGACCTTGGCTTTTGCACTTTCGACCACGTCATCTGCCTTGCCGACGGCTTCGGCATCGATGAGGTCTGCAATCACGTTGCCGAGTATGCGGAATTCCTCCTCTTTAAGCCCGCGCGTCGTCGCTGCCGATGTACCAAGGCGCATGCCGACCCACTCCGGAGGACGGGGGCTGTCGCCAGGGATAGGGTTTTTGTTGGATGTGATGTTCGCTCGGGCGAGTACGACCTCGACCTGCTTACCGACCAGCCCCTTGTTGGAGAGATCGAGAAGAACGATGTGCGTATCGGTCCCTCCAGACACGATGCGGATGCCGCGATCAGCAAGTGTTCCCGCCAGAACTTTGGCATTTGACGTCACCTGACGTGCATAAACCTTGAAATCGTCGCGCAAAGCTTCACCCAGGCAGATCGCTTTTGCTGCTAGGACATTGCTGTGCAAGGAGCCCTGAACGCCTGGGAAAACCGCTGCCTGCAGTTTCTTATACCAGTCCTCGTTATTCGTGAGGATCAGGCCACCGCGCGGACCGCGAAGGGTCTTGGTCGTCGTGCAAGTCACGATATCGGCATAGGGGAAAGGCGACGGGTGGACGCCCGCGGCAACCAGGCCTGCGATATGCGCCATGTCAACCATGAAATAGGCGCCAACCTTTTTGGCAATCTTCGACATGCGCTCGAAATTGAGTTCGCGCGGATAGGCCGAACCACCTGTGATGAGCAGCTTGGGGCGCACTTCTTCTGCGATCCGCGCCATCTCATCGAGATCAATGACCTCATTCTGCTGATTTACGCCATAGTTGCTGGCGTCGAACCAGCGGCCGGAGAGATTACCCTTCATACCGTGCGAGAGGTGACCGCCGGCAGCGAGGTCCAGCGAAAGAACCTTATCGCCGGGCTTCAGAAGCAGGAAGAACACGGCAAGATTGGCTTGGGTGCCCGAGTGCGGCTGAACGTTTGCGTAACCGCAGTTGAAAAGCTCCTTCGCGCGATCGATCGCAGCCTGCTCGACGACGTCTACGAACTCTCCGCCACCGTGGAAACGGTTGCCCGGATAGCCTTCGAGAGTCTTGTTCGTCATTTCGTGGCCTAGCGCGTCGAGGACGGCGCGGCTCACGATATTCTCGGATGCGATCAACTCGATCTGGTTTTGCTGCCGTGCGCGTTCTGCAGCAAGTGCATTCGCCACGAGAGGGTCGCGCTCCTCGACGTGAGTTGAAAAAAACGCCTTCGGCGAGTTGGCCATCGCTAGTCTCCACAGTCAGGATTTCCTGCTGCCCGAACGTTAGTTTGAGCGATGATCCAGAAAAAGTTAATAATATTTGCATATATCTTCAGGGATGCTAATGATTGATCGTTAGGATCGAGGAGGACCAAGTGGACATCGGTCGCCTGCGCGCGTTGCGCGAATTGTCGATCCGCAAGACCATGGCGGCGGTGGCGGAAGCGCTCTACGTCTCCCCATCTGCGGTGTCACAACAGATTGCGCTTCTGGAAGACGAAGTGGGAATCAAGCTGATCGAGCGGCGCGGTCGTGGCGTCGTCATGACGGCCGCGGGCCAACAACTCGTGGAGCGAGCGGAGCGGATACTTCAGGAGATCGAATCGGCGCGTGCGGAAATCGCTGAATTGAAAACCGTAGTGTCCGGCGAAGTTCGCGTGGCGGCCTTCCCGTCGGTCGCTGCGGCTCTCATTCCAAGGGTCGTACACCGTCTGGTAGACATGCATCCGCGTTTGACAGTTCAGTTCGACGAAATGGAGCCGGCCGAGAGCGTCGCCGCGCTTCGAAGCTGGCAGACGGATGTGGCAATCATCGATGACCTCAACATCCCGACAGGCGCGCTGGACCCGAACATCGAAACCATTTTTCTGTTGGAAGACGTCTTCAACGTAATGGTATCGAAGCATCACCAGCTTTCGAAGCGCCCAACCGTCAACTTCAAGGAGCTCAAGAACGAAAGGTGGGCAATCGATACTGCCTCCGAAACCTACACACGAATGCTCGCCGATGCCTGTCAGGCAGCCGGCTTCAAACCAAACATCGTCGCACGCTGCAAGGGTTTCGAGGTCACGATTGCCATGATCCGACAGGGGTATGGCATTTCGATACTTCCTGGGCTTCGGGCCAGTCACGACCTCGAAGACGTATGGGTATGCAAAGTCGTTCCGGAAATCCGGCGCAAGATTTTCCTAGCGTTCCGAAAGGGAGAGAAACGAAGCCCGGCGTTGCAGATCTTCATAGACGAGATAACGCGCAAGCCGATTCTGTCATAAGCCGCCGCGAGGATTACCCCAAAGCAGCGGCAGCACGACCATTCGAACCTGTGCCGATCTCAGAGCCCTCGGCAAGAGCTTCCGCTTGCTGCAGGAAGTTCTTGAACTGCTCCTGCGGAACGAATGAACCGCCCGTGGTCCAAAGAATGTGGGTCGCACGAGACATCTTCGCCTGAAGGCCTCTCTCCCGCTGGAATCGGCGTCCAGCTTCATGTCGGACGATGAAATTCGGTCCAATCAGCGCCGCGGCCGCAGATGGCTCCAGCTTCTGACCCTGAGTTAACCATGCCGCACGTAGCAACCTGAACAGGTCGTCGTCGGCAACCGTGAAAATGCCTGCCAGCATTTCGCGCATCACTGTTGCCACGAATGACGACATTCGCGCGACCGCCATGCCATCAGCTTCGGTTCTGTTGGTCAGGCCGATATCATAGACCGAGACGAGTGCCTTGGACCCGGACATCATATGCGCAAGTGCGCATGGCGACTGGGTAGGCTCGACAAAGAAGGCGTGGACGTGGTCACCAAGAATGGCTTTTGCGCCGTAGGCCACGCCTCCGGGGGCCCCGCCTATACCGCAAGG
The DNA here is from genome assembly GCF_040317725.1 of Mesorhizobium sp. M1396. Classification (NCBI taxonomy): domain Bacteria; kingdom Pseudomonadati; phylum Pseudomonadota; class Alphaproteobacteria; order Hyphomicrobiales; family Phyllobacteriaceae; genus Mesorhizobium; species Mesorhizobium sp. M1396. Next base: position 23,474 of record NZ_JAMYLA010000042.1, read on the forward strand.
CAGGTATAGAAATAGCGGATGATCCGCGTCGACCGGGATCCCCAGATCTGCAAGTTGCTCTGCTAGTTCACCCGCTGCGGCACTGTATCCCAGGAAGAGGTGACGCGACTGTTCATCATCGACGAAATAGATGGTTGGATCCGAGGCGGCTTTGTCCCGTGCGTTCTCCACCGCGGTTGTGTAGTCAGCTTCGTGCTGAACGACTTCAACGCCAAGACGGCGAAGGCGCTCAACTTTCCAAGCCTTGGCATCCGACGACATGTGCACGGTCGCCTTGAAGCCCAGGGCGCGGGCGGCGATTCCGACACTCAGTCCGAGATTGCCAGTACTGCCGACGGCGAGGGTATAGGCTGAGAAGAGTGCCCGGGCTGGGTCGTCGGCCAGCTTCACAATGTCATCGTCGTCGGAGAGAAGTCCGGTCTTTCGGGCGAGCTCCTCGGCAAATAGGAAAACCTCATAGACACCTCCCCGCGCCTTGATGGAGCCAGCCACGGGGAGATGACTGTCAGCCTTGATGAAGGTGCGGCCGAACTCTCTCGATCTGTAGCCAAGGGCCTCATGCAATTCCTTGAGCTCAACAAGCTCAGATCGAATCCGTCCTGACGTCGCCTTAAGTTCGGGGAAGCACGCCGCCAGCAGGGGCGCCAATCGCGCCCAGTTTCTACAAGCATCGGTTACATCGTTGGGCGAAATCGGAAGCTCAGCGTCACCGATGGCTCCATTGCGATACAAGGGATTGAGCCAAAGGGTCGGCTTCGCGGCCAGAAGATCGGCGCGGGCGGGATCTGTGGGCAGCCGAACTTTCATATTGGAATCCTTGGATGTCGCTAGTGTTTCAAGACACGGGCCAGGAACGAGCGGGCTCGATCGTTTCTGGGGTTGTCGAAGAACTCGTCCGGTTCGCCGATCTCAAGGATACTGCCCTGATCAATATAAACGATGCGGTCGGCCACCTCCCGGGCAAACCCCATCTCGTGCGTCACGATCATCATCGTCATACCGTCGGCCGCCAGCTCCCGCATGACGTCGAGCACCTCGCCGATCATCTCCGGATCCAGGGCGGAGGTCGGCTCATCGAACAACATCAGATGGGGCTCCATCGCAAGCGAACGGGCGATAGCCACCCGTTGCTGTTGCCCGCCGGACAACTGGCCTGGGTACTTGTGGGAGTGCGCTGAAAGTCCGACCCGGTCGAGGAGTTTCAATGCCGTGTCCTCGGCCTCTTTCTTAGATTTCTTGCGGACACGCATCGGAGCGATCGTGATATTCTCGACAACTGTCTTGTGCGGGAAGAGATTGAATTGCTGAAACACCATCCCGACGCCCTTGCGGATGGCCACCAGTTCGCGCTCGCCGCCCAGCACGCGGTCCGCCTGGACAGGCATCTTGTAGCCATCCACTCGAAGATTGCCGGTCTGGTACATTTCCAGGCCGTTAACACAGCGGATGAGCGTCGATTTTCCAGATCCGCTGGCGCCGACCACGACCACGACCTCGCCCCGCGTCACCGAGAGATCGACGTCCTTCAAGACATGGTGGGTGCCATAGAACTTGTTCACGCCCGACATTTCGACAATCGCATTCATCGATCGGCTCCTCTTGGGTTGATGCTCAGCGGCTGCCGCGCGCCAGATGGGCTTCGAGTTTACGGGCTACGAAGGTTATGACCGATCCGATCAGGAAATATGTCAAGAACAGGAAGGCATACACTTCATAGGTCCGATTGCTGTATTCGGGATTCGCGAGAATCATTTGGCCCGCGCGCAGGAAGTCCGTAAGGCCGATGATGAAGACCAGTGGCGCGGCATTGAAGATATCGAGAACGTTGCCAACCAGGGCGGGCACGACGACGCGCAACGCCTGGGGCAGAACGATGGACCGGTTGATGTCGAATTCGGCCATGCCGAGAGACCGGGCCGCCTCGACCTGGCCGCGAGGCACCGCCTGCAGGCCGCTCCGGACGTATTCTGCAACGTAGGCGGAGTAGAAAATCGTGAAGCCGATCATGCCTCGCGCCACGTCGGCAATGCTCAGCTGTGGCGTGAGCACCGGCATGATGATCCAGATCCAGTAGATGACCAGGATAAGCGGCACTGATCGCATTACCTCGATATAGGCGGTGCAGATCCAGCGCACGCTCGAGAAGCGGCTACGTCTGCCGAAAGCCAAGAGGATGCCGATAGGAAGGCTTACGATGGATGTCACGAGGGTCAGAAGGATGCTGAGCAGCAAACCGCCCCACAGGCCCACTCCGGGGGGCGCTATGACGGCAAAGATGGCGATGAGGCCCACGGCGGCACCCGGTAGAACCAAGCGCCGGGCAACCGTAGAGTGGGAGCTGGCGAACCAGGTGCCACCAAACAGGGCTAGGCCGGCCATCGCGAAGCCCACCGCCACAGGATCCCGGACAAACCCGGCCGCCAAGCAGGCGAGTGCGCAGAGAGCAAGCACCAACCCGTGGTGTCTTCGGAGCGCGAAAACGCAGCCAAGTCCCGCACCAAGCAGCGCGGTAATGATCAGGGCCGCGGTCCAAGCCCGCCAAGCCTGGTCGGCCGGGAATATGCCGATCATGAGCACGCGGATGCTGCGGGGAATGATGTCCCATTGGGCGACCGTGAGCGCCCAGCGCAGAGCCTCAAAGGCCATCCAGATGACGGCTGGGATCACCGTCAGCGAAAGCAGGACGTCGAACGGCTTGCCGAACAGATTGTGGTGCGACCATTTCAGAGGTTTAGCAATCATCGCGCAGCTCCAACGGCGTTGAGGCGATGGTCGATCGCACCTACGATAGCGCTGATGATCCAGCTGATTACTAGATAGGCGAGCATCACGATGATGATGCCCTCAAGGCTATGGCCGGTCTGGTTTGCAACGGTGCCATAGATGTTGAAGAGGTCTGGATAGCCGATGGCGATGCCAAGCGCGGTGTTCTTGGTGAGACTGATATACTGGTTGCCAAACGAAGGCAGTACCACCCGGAAGACCTGGGGCAGGATGATGTCGTTGACGATGTCTCTACGGCTTAGGCCAAGTGCGGCCGCGGCCTCCCATTGGCCCTTGGGCAGCGTATCGATCGCACCACGGACAATCTCCGCGATGTAGGACGCGCTATTGAACACGATACCCAGGAGCAGCGCGGCCATCTCAGGGCTGATGCTAGTCCCGCCGCTCGCCTTAAATTTCGAGGCCATCGGAAAATCGACGGCGATCGTGCCCTTACCGAGCATCAGGGCAAAAACGACAACCGCAACGGCGCAGCATAACCAGCGCGCCCTGCCGCGGTCGAAAATCGTTCCGACGATGGCGACGACGCATGCTGTCAACAGAACTAGGGCCACGGCATCGCCTGCGCCTTGCCAGGTGAGTGTCGGCAGATAAAGTCCCTGTTGGCTAATGATCACACCATGAAACTTGGCGGCGCTTGCGATTGCAGGAAACTGCAGGACGACCGCGAAATACCAGAAAACGATCTGGATCAAGAGCGGCGTGTTTCTTACGAACTCGACCACCCAGAAGCAGAGATTACGGACGACCCAGTTGGTTGAGAGTCGTCCAACACCGAAGAGAGTGCCAAGCACAGTGCTGAGCACGATACCGAGGATCGCGACCTTCAGCGTGTTGAAGAGGCCGGCTACAAACGCCTGCGCGAGATTGAGGTCAGCAGTGAAATCGGTGAGTCTTGGCCCGATGCTCTGATCGAAAACAACTGTCTTCCCCTCGCTTATGTCAAAGCCTGCACTGTTCCAAAGGAAGGTGAAGGTGAAGTTGATCCCGCGCTGAGCGAGACCGCTGTTCACCAGCATACCGAGCAGCAGTACCAGCGCGATTGCCACGACAACGATCGCCAGCTGTGTTGCCTGATATTTGACCCTGTTACGGCGTCGGCGCGCAACGATAGAAGCTGCATCCGAGCGCGCGACGCCTGCATTTGCCTGTTCCAACGCCATTGTCCAGATCCGAGCCGCCAGGGATAGACGCCGGGGCGGAGGAGCCCGCCCCGGTCGGTTCACGTGGTCAGTTCCACAGCGGGGAATAGATCGCACCGCCCTCGGTCCATGGGGCGTTCGGCGTGCCCTTGCGGTCCAGGAACATCTTCGTCTTTGGCCCCAGGTTACGATCGTAGAGCTCGCCGTAGTTACCGACCGCCTTGATCGCCTGCGCGTTAAAGTCGTCCGGCAAACCGAAATCCTTGCCGAATCCGGCACCGACGCCGAGGAACTTCTGGATGAAGGGATCGTTGCTCTTCAGCTTCTCTTCCAGGTTGGCCTGCGTGACGCCGGACTCTTCGGCCTGGAACAGGCCGTAGCTGATCCAGCGAAGCGCGTTGCGCCACCGCGAGTCATTCGCGACGACAAAGCCGGCGAATGGCGACTTGTCGAGCGTATCGGGCAAGATCAGATAGTCTGCCGGCTTGGCCGAGTTGCCAGCCCAGGCAGCAAGGGCGGAGCGGTCAGTGCTCATGGCGTTGCAGCGACCCGAGTTCAGCGCGGCGAACAGCTTCTCGAGGTTCTCGTAGGTGAGGACCTTGGAATCTTTCCAGCCACGAGCCTTGAATGCACTGCTGAGAACGGTTTCGGTTGCCGAGCCCTGGGTCGTGCAGAAGGTGGCGCCGTCGAGATCGGCGAACTGCTTCGCGCCCGACGCGACCTTCACCATGATCCCCGTGCCGTCATAGAAATTGATGGGCAGAAAATCGATCGCGATGGCTGACTCCCGGGCCGGTTTCATCGTCGTGTGAGCAAAGACCACGTCGACCTGGCCAGTCAGGACCGCATCGAAGCGGCTCTTGTCGGTTACGGTGACGAACTTCACCTTGGATGCGTCGCCCAGAACGCCAGCGGCGATGGCCTTGCAGAAATCGACGTCGAGGCCTTCCATCTTGCCTGTTGCGGTGTTGAGGTAACCGAAGCCCGGTGCGGTGTTGTCAGTTCCGCAATTCAGCACACCGCGCTGCTTGACTGTGTCCAACACCGATGCAGAGGCCTCGGTGGCAACGAATGCGAGTCCGGCCAAGAAGCCGGCCGTCAGAATTTTGAGAAGAGTCATTCTAGTTCCCCTTTCGGATCGCGATGGCGAATTTGGTCGCCGACTGACTGGCTTTGGCGGGGATCAATGAATTTTTTCGACGGCTCTTGCCGTTCTATTGGATGCGTTCCCACCAGAAACCCAAGGGTCGCGAGGAACACCACACGGCCCGTCAGGCGGCAGTCGCGACGATAGAAGGACATTTCATTCAAATATACTTAATTTTACTTGATTAATACGTAAGTAAAAATGTTGGATTGAGGGCGACCTCGGTCATTATCCTTTTCGCCCAATCGCTAGGCCGTAGGGATCAAGCAGCGGCGTGATAGCGAAGGAGCCTGGATCGCAAGCGGATTGTGAATATAGCGAAATGGCAGGTTCTGGACAGAGCTCCCCGGTAGCAGCCGGTCAGTGCCCGGCCCAATTCCAGCCGCGTGCGATGATGAGCACCTCTAACACTACGTGTCCAAATCCACTACGGGCCGCATGACTTTGACCACTGCCTTTGTGAGCAGCAGTCAGCACTCTGCCACTTGTTTGATGCCGACTTTCGCAAGAAAATGGGCTGCTTTTGCCGTATTCCGCACGAAGTCGCATCGATTGGCGCCAGTACAATGAGTGGAAACCGGCCTCTGCCGCTTACGTGCAAATTGCCCGACATCGAGCTAACGGACCCACGCCGGCCTAATCCTTTGGAATATATTGAAACTGGCGCACCCGACAGAATTCGAATCTGTGACCTCTGCCTTCGGAGAGCAAATTCCTTGCACAGAAGCGAGCCGCCAAAAATACGATACAGCACGAAAATGCCTATTTTAACAATAGCTTGTTGAATTTTAGGCCGACCGCCTGTACGCTACATTGCTCTATCATCAGCTTCGATCTGGTGAGTATGTGGTGAGCAAAGGATCGGGACTGTGCCGAAGTTGACCAAGACCATCGTAGACAGGGCTACACCACGAGAGAAGCAGTTCACCATCTGGTGCAGTGAACTCAAGGGCTTCGGCATCTTCGTCCAGGCGAGTGGGACGCGCACCTACTTCGTCGATTATCGCAATGTCCACGGCGTCCGTAAACGTATGACCATTGGGCGGCATGGACCGCTCACCGTGGAGCAGGCGCGCAAGCTGGCTATGGGAGAACTCGGCGGGGTCGTGAAAGGCAGGGATCCTGCCGACGATCGGGCAACACGCCGTCGATCGATTACGGTTCGCGAATTGTGTCAAGATTATCTGGCCATGGCTGAGAAAGGCTTGGTGCTCGGCAAGGGAAATCGCTCCAAAAAGGCGAGCACCCTTTACACTGACCGAGGACGGATCAACCGGCACATCGTTCCGCTGCTTGGCTCGACGCGCGTAGTAGATCTCAGCAAGGCCGATATCAACCGCTTCCTGAGAGACGTGGCGAGTGGCAAGACCGCCAAGGTCGAGAAGACCGTCAAGCGCGGCAAATCGATCGTGAAGGGCGGGGCAGGCACCGCGGCCCGCACGACCGGCTTGCTGAGCGGCATCATCTCCTTCGCTGTCGACCAGGGCATCATAGAGACCAATCCGGTGCATGGCGTGAAGCGCCCTGCGGATGCGCGTCGCCGCCGTCGGCTTTCACCCGAAGAATACGGACGGCTCGGCTGTGCGCTGGCAGAAGCCCGAGCGGAGGAAGAGACGCCGCAACTGATCGATGCGATCGGGCTACTTGCCCTCACCGGCTGCCGTTTGGGCGAAATCATCAACCTCAAGCACGCCGAAGTGGATCGAACTGGCGGGTGTCTCCGACTGGAGGACAGCAAGGAGGGAGCATCGCTGCGGCCGATCGGACGAACGGTGTTGGACTATATCGCAACCATTGAGGCAGTCGAAGACTGCCCAACCGTGCTGGCACCCGTGCGCGACGGGCAGGTGTTTGGCGGAATGGCGAGAGGCTGGAAGCGGATTGTAAAGAAGGCGAGACTTGAAGACGTGACGCCCCATACCCTGAGGCATTCCTTCGCCTCGGTCGCCTCAGAACTCGGCTATACGGAGCCGACCATCGCAGCGATGTTGGGTCATGCAGCGGGTTCAATCACCAGCCGGTACATTCATCATCTTGACAGCGTCCTGATCTCGGCGGCCGACAACGTCGCAGCCACAATCCATGCGATGATGGTCGTTCAGCCGGAAGAGGCGCGGCCAGATTCAGGCCCTTCAGGTTCCAGGACGGCCTTCGAAGGTGTTTGAAGGCAAATCGACTGATCGCGCCGAGAGTCGATGTTCCTATCGACACGACAGAGGTCAGCCGTGCGCCATTTGAAGACATTTAAACTTCCAGCCCCCGTCCCAAGCTCTTGGGCTATGCCGTGTCAGCCGCGCCTCAGTTCATCACCTGCCACAAACGGAACTTCCTCACCACACCAAGAGCCCCTCTCGACAGCTCAGTTGAGGTGCCCTTCAAGGGCGCCATCGAATATCTCAAGTGCCAGCTCCCGTGTCAGTTCAACGGGGTTTTCAGGCGCGCACGAATCGATGATCGCCATCGCTGCAATTTCGTCGCGGCGCTCGCCGTTCACGTTCAATCCGACCAGCGTGTGCGGTACGCCGAGCCGGGTTCGCAGCGAAATAAGAGCTTCGAGGAACGCATCAAAGGTTCTTGGAAGACCGAGATACGAGGCCAAGCGTGCGATCTTATCTTCAATCGCTGAGCGGTTTGCGATCATCACATAGGGCAGGAAAACGCCATTGGTCATACCGTGATGTGTGTCGTAGAGCGCACCGACCGGATGCGAGAGTGCGTGGACGGCGCCCATCCCTTTCTGAAAGGCGACAGCACCCATCGCAGCAGCGCTCATCAGGTGACCACGGGCCTCGATGTCATTCGGATTCGAATACGCCTTCGGAAGGTTTTCGAAGATCAAGCGCACACCTTCGATGGCGATCGCGTCGCACATCGGATGATAGTAGGCGCTTGACAACGACTCGATGCAGTGCGCGAGCGCGTCCATCCCGGTTCCGACAGTGACGAGGCGAGGCATGCCTACGGTCAGTTCGGGGTCCGCGACGACAACCTTGGCCCTCATCAGCGGATGGAACACCACCTTCTTGGTGTGCGTGGCCTCGTCGGTGATCATCGCACCGCGTCCCACATCGGAGCCCGTTCCGGCCGTGGTCGGGACAGTGACGAACGGCGCCATCGCGGATGGATCGGCGCGATTCCAATATCCGTTGAGGAAGTCGTAATCCCACAATGTGCCCTTCTGATGCGCCATGAAGGCGATCGTCTTGCCGGTGTCCAGCGCCGACCCGCCGCCGAACGCGACTACACCGTCATGCTTCCCATCTCGAAACATGCGCACACCGTCCTCCACGCCCTTCAGGACCGGGTTGGCTCGTACGTCGGAAAACACCGCCGCCTCCATGTCTGCATCCCGGAGGATATCGAGCGTGGATGTTGTAATCGGCAGTGACGCCAGGCCCCGGTCGGTCACGAACAGCGGATTTCGGATGCCCGCGTCGCGAAGGGCCTGCGGCAGCTCGCGAATTCTGCCTGCACCAAACCGAACGTCGGTGGGGAAACTCCAATTGGATTGCATGGACATGAAACTCTCTCCCAGCTAGACGCGTTCGTGTTTTTGGTCGGAAGCGCCGACACTTTTCAGTTCGGCAAGCCGAACGATGGACGCCAACAGAATGTTGGCGCCCTGGATCATATCCGGCGCGCTGGCATGTTCCCGATTGCTATGGCTGATGCCATCCCGGCAGGGAATGAATATCATGCCTGACGGGCAAAGTTGCGCCATATGCTTGGCATCGTGGGTTGCTCCAGATGGCAGTGTCATCGTCTCGATGCCGGCTTTTGCGCACGAATCCGCTATGACCGCCGTCACCGCCGCGTCGAACTGGACCGGTGGAGAATTAAGGACCTGCCTGCATTGTACGCCACAGATGCGCCGCGGACTGGAACACATAGCCAAGACGACTTGGATCAGGCGTGCAAGTTCTTCACTGTTGGGATGTCGAAGATCCAGTGTGAAGACCACCTTGGCGGGGACGGTGTTTATCGCCCCGGGCGCGACCTCGAACTTTCCAACCGTAAAGCGCACATCATCGTCGTGCTCGATTGCCGAGGCCAACTCTTCGACGAGATTGATCGCCTCGCGCAGCGCATCCTTGCGCTTGTCCCGGGGGGTCGTCCCTGCATGCGCCTCCTCGCCCTCAACTTCGAATACGAATTGCGCGATGCCCTGGATACCGCTGACAACACCGACCGAAAGACCCAGTGCCTCGAGTACTGGGCCCTGCTCAATGTGCGCTTCGATATAGCCGCTGCAGGGTGATCCGAGGTCGACTGGCGTCAGCGTTCCAAGAGCCGGAAGGCTTCGTTCCAAAGCCTGGCCAACGTTGATGCCCTCTCTGTCGACGGCAGACAGCGCTTGGTCCAGGGAAAGGGAGCCACCATGAACCGCCGACCCCATGGTCGTAGGGGGAAAGCGACACCCCTCTTCATTGTTCCAGATGACCAACTCTAGCGGGGCATCGACTGCAAATGCGTTGTCCTCCAGCGTCTCAAGCACCTCGAAGGCCGCGAGAACCCCGTACACCCCGTCATAATTGCCGCCAGGCATCTGGCTGTCCAGATGAGAGCCCATTCGAATGGGCGGAGCATTCGCCGAGCTCCCTTGGCGCCGGACAAAAAGGTTGCCGATCGGGTCCACGCAGCACACAAAGTCGCGTTTCCTTGCCCAGTCGAGAAGTTCTCGTCTTGCCCCCGTCTCATCGGCACTCAGGGCCGGACGATTGACGCCGCCTTTGCCAGTCGCCCCCCACTTTGCCAGCGACTCGTGCCGCGCCATGAATCGCTGCGCATCGATAGTAAGCATTCGTGACAATCCCTCAATTCGGAGCTAGATCTTGATAACGATCTTTCCGACATGCTTCTTTGAAACGAATTCGGTGTGCGCCTCTCTGAGTTCGCTCAGGGCAAACGTCTTTGCGACGAGCGGCTTGATCTCACCGCGCTCGATATAGCCGACCAGCGCAGCGAAGGTGCTCGCCTGCGGATTTCCCACCCCCCACATCTGTAGATCCTTGTAGATGAGATCACGCAGGTCGATCTCGGGGCATGGGCCCGCAATCGCGCCCGCCGACACGTACCGGCCAGCACGGCGAAGAACGCGCAGCATCTGCGAAAAGGTGGGGCCGCCGGTCACATCGGCAACGGCATCGATTTCACGCAACCCCACAATCTCAGTGACCGCTTCAAACAGATCGTCTCGTTCTCGGGGAATGAAGTCGTCAGCACCGAGGACTCGAATGGACTGTTCCTTGGATTTTCCGCCGACGGCGATAACCCGCGCGCCACGACGTTTGGCCAGTTGCACGAGTGCTGATCCGACGCCTCCCGACGCCCCGGTTATCAGCACCGTTTCCCCGGCCTGAAGGTTGACGCGCACCAGCATTTCCTCGCCCGTGGAGTAAGAGCAGGCAAAGCTCGCAAGATCCTCATCAGAAAGCGTGCTGGTGATTTTTACGGCATTGCCGCTGGGGATTTTGGTATACTCGGCGTAGCCCCCGTCATATTCGCTTCCGAAATACAGGACGCCTTGGGACAAAGGCGGAAGGCGCGCGTCCCGAATGCAGGGATCGGTTATGACCCGTTCGCCGATCCGGGATCTCGGAACGTCGGGGCCAACCTCCACGATCGTTCCTGTCGCATCTGCCCCTTGTATGCGGGGAAACTGCAGCGACGCGCGATCCCAGCTGCCAAGATCTTGCGCCTCGGAGGATACGCCTCGCAGGCCGATTTCTTCCGTCAAGGCAGTCTTCACGCTGGGAGCATACCAGCCCGTTCGCGTATTGATGTCCGTGTTGTTTACGCCGCAGGCCGCGACTTTTATCAGGACGTCTCCATCGGCCAGAGCGGGCACGGGAACGTCCCTGTACTCAAGCTTTTCCAGCCCGCCATGTCCTGTCAGGACCATCGCTTTCATTTGCATGGGAAGGTGCATTCCGCTCTCCTGTTGGGAAGCGCTCATGGCGGCCCGACACGTTGAAATCAGTTTTCCCGGCGGCATCGTCGTTTGCGCCACCGGATATGCGCGGACCAATCAGATCTTCCGGGCTTGGTCCTTCCAGTGGCTGGACCGGAGTTCACGCTTGAGGACTTTTCCGAAGGCGCTCTTGGGCAGTCCGTCCACGAAATCGACGGATTTGGGCTTCTTGTATGAGGCGATCCGCGCGCGGCAGAATTCGATAAGTTCCGGGCCCGTCGCTGTCCGACCCTCCCGCAAGACGACCAGAGCCTTGACCGACTCTCCCCATTGGTCGTCGGGAACGCCGATAACCGCGACCTCTCCGACCGCGTCGTGCTGCAGCAAGATTTCTTCGATTTCGCGAGGATAGATGTTGGCTCCGCCCGAAATGATCATGTCTTTGATCCGGTCGGTCACGAACAAAAACCCGTCCTTGTCGAGATAACCGATATCCCCGGTATGGAGCCATCCGTTGCGAAGGGTCTCCGCGGTCGCATCGGGACGGTTCCAATAGCCTTTCATGACCAGATCCGACCGGACGGTGATCTCGCCGTGGACGTCAGCGCCTACCGGGCTGTCATCGGTGTCGACAATGCGGATCATCACGCCCGGCATTTCGCGCCCTGCCGATCCTAGCCGGGCAGCCGATCCGGTTGCCACATGCTCGGATTTGTGAAGTCCCGCGCAGGTCATCGGTGCCTCGCCCTGGCCGTAGATTTGGCTGAACACGCAGCCGAATGTTTCGATCGCCTGCTTGAGCACTTCGACGTACATCGGTCCGCCGCCGTAGATCACATTCTTGAGGCAGCTGAGGTTGTAGTTTCCGGCGTTGGGAGACTTCAGAAGCAGCTGCACCATCGTGGGGGCGAGAAAGCTTGCGGTAACACCGTAGCGCTCGATAGCTTCGAAGACCTTGTCCGGTTCGAAGCTGCGGGAGAGCGGAAAAGCCTGCGCGGCGCCTACGGCGAGGTGAGCCAGACCGACGCTCGCCGTGCCGTGCGCGATTGGCGCAAGGTGAAGCATGACGTCGTGTTCGTCGGCATCGGCGAGAAGGACCTGCCTGAACTGCTGAACCATCGTGACGAGGTTTCGATGGGTCTCCATCGCCCCCTTGGGCACGCCAGTGGTCCCCGAAGTATAAAACAGCCAGGCCAGGTCATCGGGCTCGATTGTCACGGCAGGTGGTGAACAATCGGCATATTTGCTGAGGGCGAGATAGGGGATGACTTCGGGCTCGGTTCCGTCGATCCCGATCCAATGCTCGACCTGCTGCACGCCCTGCCGAATGGACGCGGCCACGGGTGCAAACTCGGGGGAGAAGACCATGAAGCGGGCCTGGGAATCGGACACCGCGAACAGTTGTTCACTTGGGTGCTGCTTGGGGTTCAGCGGCACCGCCGCCATGCCTGCATTCATCGCCGCGAGATAGACTTCATAGGCCTCGAAGCGATTGGCGGACAGGATGGCGACCCTGTCCCCCTTTTTTCCCCGCGCAAGCAGCGCGTTGGAAATGCGATTGAGCCGCGCAGAGCCTTCCGCATAGCTGATGGTGAAATCATCGCCCAACCACAATGGTCTTTGAGGGTAGCGAACCGCTGATCGATGGACAAAATGAGCGACATGCATCGAGTTTCACCGCGTCGAGGGAAAATTTGGTTGACGTTTCTGCAGGAAAGCCTCCAGCCCTTCCTTTGCGTCGGGCTCCATGAAATTGAGGCCCTCATAAGCAACCGACAGGTCGAGTATCGGCGCTGCCTGGCGCAGCCAGTGGTTGAGGCAACGCTTTGTCCATTGCACGGCCCTCTGCGGCTTGCGCGCAATTCGGTCGGCAAGGTCCATAGCCGTGTCCATGAGCTCGCTCAGCGGCTTGCACATCGAGACCAGGCCAATGCGCTCGGCTTCGCGACCGTCCAGAAGGTCTGCTGTCAAAAGATATAGCTTCGCCTTGGGAAGACCGCAGTAGAGCGGCCAGTGCATGACGGCGTGGTCCCCGGAGGCGACGCCAATGTTCACATGTGCATCCGTGATCCGGGCATCTTCGGCGATGATGGAGATGTCAGCAGTTAGCGCCACTGCGAGCCCGGCTCCAGCAGCAGGGCCGTTGATGGCTGAAATGATCGGCTTATCGAGATGAAGCATGTTGTAGACGATGCGCAGCGCCAGTTCTCCCATCTCGATGACAGGATCAATGTTGCCGAGCTTCGCCACTTCGTCGTTCAGATCGCCGCCTACACAGAAGGCTCGACCCGCGCCGGTGATGACGATGACCCGAACCTCCGGGTCGGTCTTTACCGTCAGCCAAACCTCTGCAAGCTCATGATGCAGCACGTTGTTGGCGGCGTTCAGCTTTTCGGGGCGATTTATGGTTACCAGAAGGACCCCGTTCGGCCGGCGATCGAATTTCAGAAACTGGAACTCTTCGTACCGCATCACAGCATACCCGCCCTCGTCATTTCGTCGGCAAAGACTTCAAGCGTGCGTTCCAGGCGGTCCGCCAGATCGTCTATCTGCTGTTCGGTAATGATCAGTGGCGGGCAGACGACAGACCACTCACCATAGCGGCCGCCATTTTGCCGGCGCGAATAGAGCATCAGGCCGTGATGGACGCCGATCTGGCGAATGCGGTCGCTCGCATAGATTTCCTCGGAGAAGACCTCTTTGGTCTGTTTGTCGCGAACATATTCGATTGCCATCATCAGGCCCTGGCCGCGAACGTCGCCCACCACCGGTGAGTTTTCCTTGATGCTCTCCAACCGGGCGCGCAACTTCGCACCCAGATGGGATGCGTTGGCGATCAGGTTGCGTTCCGTCATTTCATCCAGCACGGCCGCCGCGCCTGCACAGGTGATGGGATTGGCATTGTATGTGTGCGAGAGATTGAAGCCTGTGAGAGCGGCAAGCTCGTCCACCATCTTCGCCGACGCCATCATCGCGCCGATCGGCGTATAGGTTGCGCCAAGTCCTTTTGCCGTAATGACGACGTCCGGTTTGAAGTCCGGATAGTGGTGTGCCGCGAGGAATTTTCCTGAGCGACAAGCGCTGACGATCTCGTCAAAAACCAGGAACACGCCGTATTTCCGACAGATCCGGTGGACCTCTGAGAAGAAGATCGGATGGGGCACGTTGGCGCCCGTCGATTGACCGCCGATCGGCTCGATCATGAATGCGAGCACGTTTTCCGCGCCGAGTTCCACGATCTTGGCTTCAAGTGCGGCCGAAACGCCAAGCGCCCCTTCTTCGGAAGTGGACCCGAACGGCGGGCGATAAGAAAGTGGAGCCGGGATTTTCTCGCCGAACACGGCCATCGGCCCCCAGACGGCTGCGGCATCCTCGTCCCCGGTCCAGCCGATCGTCGCCAGCGTCCCGCCATGGTAGGAGGGCATGAGGGTTATGACTTTCGTCTTCGACCTATCTCCCTTGGCGTAGCTGTACTGGCGAAGGAACTTTATCGCCATCTCAACCGATTCCGACCCTCCCGACGACAGATGGACGCGTTCGAAACCCGGTCCGGCGAGCGCGGCCACCTTCTCGGTAAGGACGGCATTCGGCAAATGTCGGCTGACCCTGACGTAGGAGAAGGTGTGCTTCATCCCCTGGTCGTACATTGCCTTGAGAACGCGTTCGTTGCCTTGCCCCAAGGAAGCGGCCATGGCTCCCGAAATGACGTCCAGGAACCGGTTTCCCTTGTCGTCGAAGATGTAGACTCCATCGCCACGGACGACGGTGGGAAGCCCCTTGGTGTTGGCTTGCGAGTAGAAGAGGTCCTGCGCGCCGCCTCGTGCCGGGCGCTTCAAATCCGTCGAGAGCATGTAAGATCCTCAGCGCTTGGCTAAACGTTTCGAGACGGCCGGAGCGACTATGCACAACAGCTCGAACAGAATGTTGGCTCCGTTGAGAGCCGTGATGCCTTGTGGATCAAGTGGTGGCGATACCTCGCACATGTCGGCTCCTATGAGGTCCAGTCCTTCGAGGCCACGAAGCACGACCTGGGCGTCGCGCATGCTCAGACCGCCCGGCTCGGGCGACCCGGTTCCCGGCACGTAGGCGGAATCGAGTACGTCGATATCGAATGTCAGATAGGTGGGGCCGGTCCCGACGATGCGCTTGATCTCGTTGATGACAGCCGCGCGGCCCATCGCCTCAAACTCATCGAAATCTATGATACGCATGCCGTGCTTTTCATTGAATGCACGGTCCTCACGGCTAAAGCGCGAGCCTCGAAGCCCTACCGTCACGGCGCGCTTCGGGTCTATCAGGCCTTCCTCGACACCTCGCGCCAGCAATGTGCCGTGGTTGTAGCGATCTCCGTAAAGCTCGTCGTTGGTGTCTGGGTGGGCGTCGAACTGGATAAAGCCGACCGGGCTCGTCGTGACCGTTCCGCGCAGTACGAAATAGGTCACTCCATGATCGCCACCGCAGACCACGGGGGTAATGCCTTTCTCGGCCAGTACGCTGAAGTATGCTGAAATGCCTTCAACGGCGCTCTGGGCATCCAGAGGATTAAACGGAGCATCGCCGAGATCTGCAATGGTACAAATGTCGTATGGCGACTCCCCGCCTCCCGCTGGAAAGCGTCGTATGAGGCGCGACATTTCCCGAACTTGGGACGGGCCGTGCCTCGTTCCACCGCGGTTCGTCGGAAAATCGAAGGGCACCCCGACGATGCCGATGTCCACATCAGCGCCATCTGGCAGGTACGGTAGCCGCATAAACGTAGATATGCCGGCAAAACGAGGAACTTGGAGTGAATCTAGTGGCCCGACGGAGGGACGTTTCTGGAGCACGGCTGTATCCTCTTCTTTCGAAGGGGAATGATGCGCCGAGAACAGCGCACTCACTATACGCAACGGACGAACTTTGTTTCGCCCTTATGAGGACAGGCCGACCCTATTTCGTCTGCTTGCTGTGAACCCTTTCAAGCACTCGGACCAACTGCTCTATCGGCTTCAACCCAGCGTTTTTGGACCTCACGGCAGCAACTACGTCATTCTCCGAACCCACCTCGCCGATTTGCTTCAATTTCCCCGAAACGACGTATGAAGCAGCGATGTAATCCGGTACATATCCCACGTTGCGCCCGGATAGGATCAGTGCAAGCTGAGCCTGCGCTCCCAATCCGATGTCTTCGGTGTCTCCCGCCTTCAGCGTGCCAGCGAAATTCTCCGGCTCAAGGTGACCTCGACTAGAATAATGATATTCACGAATCTTCTGCTGCGCCAGAGGGCTGTTGTCGGAGTACAACTCGTGACCTTCGGCACAGTATAAACGCAGGGTCTCTTTAAAAAGGGGAATTGATTGGATTCCCCGAAGCCGAGTTCTGTCTACCGCGACGGTTATGCCGATCTGTGCGGTGCCGTCGGCAACTTTGCTCAAGACCTGGAAGCCGGCCATTATCTCGATTTTGAGCTTTATCCGGCGTCCGTATGAGTTTACGTATTCCTTCAAGGCCTCAGGAATTCGCGATGCCGGATTGACGATAACGTCATCCTCCAGCGCCAGGACTAACTCGCCTGAAAGTCCGTCCCCCACACTCGCCAAGTCGAACTTGAAATCGTCCACAGCCAAAAAGAGGCGTTTTGCTGCGGCATAGACATCCTTGCCTTCCGGCAGGACTCGAAAGCCGCCTGGCCCACGATCGCACAACCGGATGCCCAATCTGATCTCAAGTGACTTGAGATTTTCGCTCAATACCGACTGGGAGATATTGAGTTGCCCTTGAGCCGCGGCAAAGCTGCCCTGTTCAACAATTACGACAAAGACCCGAAGGAGCTTGAGATCAAGGTCGCTCAATTGCTTCAGCTTCGACATGCGGGTGCTCCTTGTCGTCCTTGTCGCCGAAATTAGTGGAAGTCGGAGCAAATGGCTATTGAGACCTAGCCGATCGAGATGAGCGAAGCTCTTTCCGAAATCGATATGCGACATTCCCAATATCGTTTCCCATAGCGGCGAAATGGCTTCCTGCGCAACAGGAAGGACCGCCGACTATGGGCTGCACAGGGGCGCAGCGGGCCGCTTACGTCGAGTTCCTCGCAGCGGCTTGCGCGTGGCGGATGCACGGCATGGATGGGCGCCAAGCTAAAATCGCGCAGCCTAACGATTTCTCCCCGGCCACGCGCAGTCACCGCTTCAAGGATCGCTGTCGCCCTTTCGGGTTTTGGGCACTTCCGACACAGGCACAATACGGCTTTCCAACGGCTCGACACGACCCGTGTGCCCCAAGTGAGCGTCTGAATGGACAATCTGCATCTTACAATCTCGAACCCATCACTCTCAGGTGATCCGACGGTCACCCGATGCAATGAGCTGATCTTGCGTAACAACAATCGCTTCCCGCATGAGCCGCGCAAACTCGTCGATTTGGCTGTGGCTAAGCACCAAGGGGGGCGAGATGATGTTCATGCTTCCCAGGGGTCTGACGATGAGGCCAAGTTGTCCGGCATTCCTGGCGATGAGATCGCCTACTCCAACAGAAGAACTGAACGGCTCCTTTGTGGACCGATCTTGCACGCTCTCGATGCAGATCATGAAATGGCTGCCTCTGATATCACCAACCATGGGCAGGTCTGCGAGCTCGCGCATCTTCTTTTCAAAGTATAAGCCCTCGCTGCGTACGTGAGTGCAGATGTCTTCCCTTTCCATCAAAGCGATATTCGCAAGGGCGGCCGCGCACGCGGCCGGATGGCCCGTGTAGGTATAGCCGTTCACGAAAGGTGCCTGAGGCTCCGCTTCGACCAGCACCTTGTGGATGCTGTCCGAAAAAACGAACCCGCCAAGGGGCTGGTACCCGGACGTGATGCCCTTGGCAAATGTGATGATATCAGGCTCAATACCGAACATGTCTTTCGATGCGAAGAAATGCCCGAGCCGGCCGAAGGCGGTGATCACCTCGTCGGCAACGTAGAGGATGTCGTATTCCTTGCAGAGCTGCCAAGTTCTGAAATTGTAGCCATCCGGAGGTACGATTACACCTCCCGATCCCAGGATCGGCTCGGCAAACAATGCGGCGACATTCTCGGGGCCCAATTCCAAAATCGTCGCACGCAACTCGTCGACGAGGAAATCGCAAAACTCGGACTCGCTCATTCCGTCGGGACGGCGGTACGGATTGGGGCATGAGACCTGCCGGATGATGTCAGTTACGTACCGCAGGTGCGGACTGCGCTCGCGCGGGTTGCCCCCCATCGATGCCGTCATGATGGTGCTGCCGTGGTAGGCTCGCAGGCGCGTGATTATGAATCGCTTATCGGGTTTCCGACGAACGCTCTGATAGAACTGGACCAGCCTGACGGCAGAATCGTTCGCGGTCGAGCCGCCGCAGGTGAAGAAAACGTGATTGAGCTCGCCCGGTGCCAGGGATGCTATCTTTTCCGCAAGGCGCACTGCCGGCACATTCGCCAACCCATCGGTGGGATTGTAATAAGGTAGGCGTCGCATCTGCTCGGCCACCGCATCGCAGATCTCATCGCGACCATACCCCATATTCACGCACCAGAGCCCGCCCATGCCGTCCAGATAGCGCCGGCCTGCGGCATCGAACACGTACGCGCCCTCCCCGCCGGTTACCACCAGGGATTCGGTTTGCGCGGCAGAGCGAAAGGACGGCCAAGCATGCGTATAATGATCCCGGTCTGCCCGCGAAACTTCGGCCGTTTCCTCGTCATTGAGCGCGAATCTGTTGTGCGAACGAACGACTGTATCAATCTGCATTTGACTATTCCGTGTATTGAATTTTGCGCACTTGTCTGCCGCGGGTGCGTCCCAGGCGGCAGGTCGGTCGCGCCAAATACCTAAGCAGGGCCTAGAGGGCCCTGCAGTCCTCGGGCTTCCACCCGAAACGCACACGATCGCCGATAGAAAGGTTGGCTGCCCGTCTGTGCGTCAGTTTGATCGAGAGATCGTCGATCCCGCCGAAACCTAGAATGACGCGCACGTGATCTCCGAGATAGACGATCTCGCGCACCTTGCTTTCGTAGCTGTTCGCCAGATCATGCGCATCGGGACCCACGACGATCATTTCGGGCCGCACGGACAAAACGCGAGCCTCTCCTGCCTCAGCTTTGCGAGGCGAGTTTGCCAGCACGATTGCGCCGTCCTTCAGGACAAGCTGGCACTGGTCTCCGCTCACCTGCTTTACGATAGCCTCAACACGGTTGTTCTCGCCGATGAACTGGGCGACGAAATCCGTTTCCGGATTTTGATAGATTTCCGCTGGCGCCGCGATCTGCTGAATACGGCCTTCATTGAAGACGGCGATGCGGTCAGACATGACCAAGGCTTCGGTCTGATCGTGGGTTACATAGACCACCGTTACCCCGATACGGTCATGCAGATGCTTGATTTCAAG
Source organism: Mesorhizobium sp. M1396 (assembly GCF_040317725.1). Lineage (NCBI taxonomy): Bacteria > Pseudomonadati > Pseudomonadota > Alphaproteobacteria > Hyphomicrobiales > Phyllobacteriaceae > Mesorhizobium > Mesorhizobium sp. M1396. The sequence continues at coordinate 42,844 of NZ_JAMYLA010000042.1, forward strand.
CTGCATATGGTCCCGCAGCTGTTTGTCCAGCGCGCCAAGTGGTTCGTCCATCAGCACGAGCTCGGGCTCGAACACAAGCGCTCGTGCCAAGGCAACCCGTTGCTGTTGGCCACCAGAAAGCTGACCCGGGCGCCGGTCCGCGAAAGAGCCGAGCTTCACCATGTCGAGCGCGGTTCGGATACGCGTCGTCTGCTCGGCTTTTCCCATGCCGCGCGCCTGCAACGGGAAAGCAAGGTTCTCCCCCACGGTCATATGGGGGAACAGCGAGTAGTTCTGAAACACCATACCCACGCCGCGTTTGTGCGGCGGAATGCCATTCATCGAACGCCCCTGAAGCCTTATTTCACCGCTCGTCGGCTCCTCGAACCCTGCCAGCATCATCAGCGTCGTGGTCTTGCCGGAACCGGAGGGGCCGAGAAGTGTCAGAAATTCGCCATTGGCAACGTTCAGGTTAAGCGATTTCACCACCATGGTGGTGCTGTCGTATGCCTTCTGCACATCGATAAATTGAAGGAAGGGATCGAATTGGCTGCTCATCTGTGTGTCCTCACTATGCGCTGCCAAGAAGCCGTTCGTTTCGCCTGCGGAGATATTCCGTCGCGAAGAGAAGGCCGAGCGTGATGATGAAAAGGATCGTGGAGGCTGCGATCACGACAGGGCTAAGCTGTTCGTTTACACCCGCCCAGAGCCTGCGCGGAACCGTATGCTGTTCCGGATAGGCCAGGAAAAGCGTAACGATGATCTCGTCCCACGAGACCACAAATGCGAAGACTGCGCCTGATGCTACGCCCGGCGCGATCAGCGGCAAGACGACTTTGCGGAAGACCGAAAGCGGTGTCGCGCCAAGGCTGACCCCGGCCCTGTAAAGATTGTTGTCAAAGCCGCTGAGCGCGGCTGTGACCGTGATGACGACATAGGGGACCCCGAGCAGCGCGTGGGCGATGATGAGGCCGGTGTAGGTTCCGACCAGGGACAATCGCGCAAAAAAGTAGACAGAGCCGGTGGCGAACACGACCACTGGAACAACCAGGGGAGACAGCAGCAAGCCCTGAACCAGGCCGCGGAAAGGCACATCCTCGCGATTGAGGCCGAAGCTCGCCATCGTGCCCAACACCGTGGCCACGACACACGCGCACAAGCCGATAAACAGGCTGTTGGCGAACGCCGCATGCCATGCGACGCCGTTGGCACTGCTGCCAAATATTTCGGCATACCACCTTAGTGAATAGCCGGGCATTGGGTAGGTGAAATAAGGCTCCAGATTGAACGAGAGTGGGATCGCGACCAACAGCGGAACGATCAGGAACAACAACACCAGCAGACTGACGGCGGCCACTGCCAGATTGGATACCTTTTCCTGGGAGGTGTTTACCATTTCGTTCCTCAACGCGTGAAGGCTGTTGACGAAAACCGTCTAAGAACAAAGAGCGTGACGATGACGATGACGACCAGAATGATGCTCAATGCCGCGGCCATACCCCAGTTCAATTCTCGGCTGATGGCGGCAGCAATGAAATAGCTGAGCATTTGGTCGCGCGGTCCACCAACAAGCGCCGGCGTCACATAGAAGCCAAGCCCCATTATGAAAACGAGGAGAGCGCCTGCCGCCACTCCGGGGAAAACCAGGGGCAGATAGATTTTGAAAAAGACACGCATTGGCGCCGCGCCTAGGGATGCGGCGGCACGGGTATAGGAGGTTGGAACCGACTTCATAACGCTATAGAGCGGCAGGACCATGAATGGCAGACAGATGTGGACCATCGCCACGTACACGCCGAACCGGTTGTGGATCAAGGGAAGACGCGTAGCCGAAAGGCCAAGTTTCACTATGACGTCATTGAGAAGACCCTCGCCCTGGAGAAGGACAACCCACGCCGTGGTTCGAACCAGAATCGACGTCCACAGCGGCACCAGGACCAGGAACATGAATAGGTTGGCTCGGCTCGGAGGCTGAGTGCTGATAAACCGTGCGACGGGAAAGCCAAGCGCAATCGAAATCAGCGTGACGATGGCACTGACAAAGAACGTCCTTCCAATCAGAGTGAGGTAGATCTGGCGGTCTGGAGATGCCCATTCGATGGAGCCGTCGTCAGCCGTGCGCAAATCCAACGCCGCCAGAACATAGAGGGGAGTAACCGCCCACGTGCCCCGCTTCACAGCAGCCCAATAGCGCGTCTCCTCCCAGCGGGGGTCAATGGCTATGAGTTGCTGCTTCGGCGTTCCAAGGCTTGCGCGTGCTTGAGAACTGTCTTCCGCGGCAGCGTTGCCGAAGATGGAAAACCCGTCGGGTACGCTCTCCTCTTGTGCTGGCTTGGACGTCGCATCTGCCGCCTGGCGCAACCCGGTCGCCGTGGACAATATCAGCGAGCGGAAGCCGATGACATCGAAGTTCAGGCGTGCAGCAGCGATCGTAACTGCTTCCGGCCTCGAGCTGTCACGCAGGTCTTGGGCCAGTGCTTCAAATACCTGCTCAGACGGGGTGCCAATGCCGTCCCAACCTTGAATGGCTTGCGACGTCAATGGAAAGCCCGTCCTCACCTCGTCGTTGTGAAAAGCCAATGCCATGAAGGACACGATCGGGAATATGAAAAAGACGAGAACAAAGGCCAATAACGGGCCGAACAGCGCAAGAGACACTAACCTGCGCTTTCGGCCCGACTTTTTCACCGCGCGATGAAGCTGTGCGGGCTGCAAAACCTGCTCGGCCTCCGCGGGATGAAATGAGGTGACTGACATCGGATCAATCCTCGGCTTTCGCGGCTCAATGATTGCTTCTCGGCGCAACACCATGTGGCGCTACGGCGCCAATAAACTGCTGGAAGCGTCGCCGACAACCGGCGAGACACCCGAGTGAGGCGGCAATCTCGTGTCAAATCAAAAAGGGCCAGGCCCGTTCAGAGGACAGTGGCCCTGGAAGATGGCTATTTCTGGAGCCAATTGGTCAGCCGAACAGTAAGGTCTTCCTGGTTGTCGGCATAGAACTCGGAGTCGAACGCGAAGGCGTTTTTGCTGTTTTTCGGGCTGGTCGGCAAGCTGTCGACATACTCATTGCCGACAAGGGGGATGGCAGCCTTTAGAACAGGCCCGAATGGCGCCACTTCGCTCAGCTTGGCGGCGTTCTTCGGTTCCGTGATGAACTTGAGGAACTTCGAGGCGTTCGCAGCGTCCGGAGAACCCTTGGGCATGATGAACCAGTCGTAGTCAAGCCCGGGATAGTCCCAGACTATCTGCAGGTTCTTGCCTTCTTTCTGAGCCGCGACGATCCGGTTGCCCCAGACAGTCGACATTGTCACTTCGCCATCGGCCAGAAGCTGTGGCGGTTGCGAGCCCGATTCCCACCAGACGACCTGGTCCTTGATCGTATCCAGCTTTTTAAAGGCGCGATCGATCCCTTCATGCGTGCGCATGACCTTGTAAAGATCTTTGAGGGTGACCCCGTCCGCCAGGAGCGCTAGCTCGATTGCATAGACCGGGTCGCGACGGATCCCGCGCTTGCCGGGATATTTCTTGAGATCGAAGAAGTCCTTGATCGACGCTGGAGGATTATCCTTCAGCTTATCTGCGTTGTAGGCGATATTGGTCGAAAACGTTGCATAGGCCAGACCGCAGGGCTGGAATGCCCCGGGAAGATAGTCCTTGGCGGTTCCGACCAATGCGGGATCGAATTTTTCCAGAATACCCTGTTCGCAGCCGCGCTTGACGAGCGCTGTCTCTGCTCTGACGAGGGACCATTTGTAGGATTTCGTCTGCACCTGACTAAGGATCGTCGACAGGTCTCCCTGCCAAACGTCGTCGACGACCTTGATGCCGGAGTCCTTGGTGAACGGCTCGAAGAACGCTGCTCTGTCAGCGGCTTGAGATGCGCCGCCCCATTCCGCAACCGTGATGCTGTCAGCGGCGGCCGCCTGAAACGCCTGACCGGCCAGCGCGATCGCAGCGACGAAACCCAATTTCAACTTGTACGACATTTTATGTTCCCATTGGTTGTTGTTGTTGGGAAAACAATCTGCGCAAGTTCGGGTACATTCAATCGGATTTGGGCGAACCTTGGTTCGGATGTCGTCGGGCGGAACCAGGCTGTCAGCATCCGAGCGCGAGCCTCCGCCATAGATCAAGGCAAGCGCCAAAAGACGACGCGCCTGCGCCGCCGCATGCTTGCTCTTGCGGCCAAACGCCGAAGACCTTCCGCGTCAAAATCCGCCCGTAATGAAATCGCTGCTCCCATCGCAAACCTCCCGTTTGCAACGATTCATCGTCATTTGGGAAGCTCAAGTGTCTCACTCAGCAAAGGGCGTATTAATCCCTATCAACTTGCCGGATTGCGCGCGGTGACGATCCACGCCGCGCCGTCGATCATCACCGACCGCTCACCGAGGCAGCCCGCGAAGGCGGCACGAACCGCAGCCGAGGTGCGGGCGCGGATATCGTCGGGCTGATCAGCGAGAGAGCGCGCCAGCGGGCCGACCTCGAGTGTCATCTTCACCGCGTCGTCGAGCGCCGCGTCCCGCGTCTCCCCCTTGCCGAACGGGATGGAGGCATCGAAGGGCGCGATAGCGACATCGGTGAAGCCAGCCACCGCTAGAATACGCGCCACCCGCCCCTGGTCGCCAAACGAGAACGGGCCGGGCGCTTCGGGACCGGGCGGCGTCATCGGCGGAAGGATGCCCTTCATCGCGCCCATCGGCAAGCGCACCCAATCGTTCTCGGCCATGCCGCGCCAGCAGACGAAAGCGACCCGCGCGCCCGGCTTGAGCGCACGGCGCATATGAGTGAAGGCCGCCGTAGGATCGTCAAAGAACATCACTCCGAAGCGCGAGAACAGGATGTCGAACGCGCCCTCGGGCAATTCGGTGCTGCTGGCGTCGGCCACCTGGAACACGGCCGGCGTATCCTGTGGCGCTAGCGCGCGCGCTCTGCCGATCAGCGGTTCGGATATGTCCACGCCCAGCACATGGCCCCCCGCGCCGACGCGGGCGGCCAGATCCAGACTAGTCGCTCCCGCGCCGCAGCCGACGTCCAGCACGCGTTCGCCTGTAACGGGCGCGGCGGCTTCGATCGCGGCCTGGCCGAACACCGCCATCATGGCATCGAGCCTGGCCTGGTAAGTGACCCAGCGCTCCCCGCTTTGGCCTTTCCAGTCGGCTACCTGATAAACATTCTTCTCTGTCATGCCATATCCTTTGTTCCGGTCCGTTCTTACCCAGGCTATCCGCCCGCGTGGTCGTTCCCACCGTGCGCGGCGATGAACATGGCGACGGCCGACCGGCAATAGGATTCGATTTCGTTGTCGTCCGCTGCTCTCGCCTCATCGAAGCGTGCGATAATCAGGAGATCGGATCCTTTGAAAAGCGCGGCAAACAAGCGGGCGGACCGGAGAGAATCGGGCACGTTCAGAACCGCCTTCGCGTGCAACTGACGCAACAGGGCCTCGATTTGGGCGATGACATGGGCGGGGCCGGCTTCGTAATGGAGCTTGCTTAACGACTTTGGATTCGTCTGGTCGGCCATTACCATGGCTTCGACACTGCGGACGTCTGATCTCAACAGCGTGCGAAGCAGGGATGATCCCACAGCCATGAGCTGATCTTCGACCGAACCGTCGACGCCTTCAAGAAGGGCCGGTGGTGCAAACAACTGATGGCAGCCGGACGCGATGGCCGCGCTGAACAGCGCCTCCTTGTTCTCGAAGTGCCGATAGATGCTGAGCTTGGATATCTTCGCCCGCTGGGCGACCTTGTCCAATGTCGTCGCTTGAAAACCCAATTCCACAAAGAGTTCGGACGCAGCGTCGAGTATCGTTTGGCCAAGCGCCTCGTTGGCGGGCCGGCCGCGCCTGCCCTGGTTATTTTCGGTCACGGCAATTACAGTCCTTGACAGTATCTTAATTGTTGAATTACGATACCACGCAGTTTCAGAAATGCAAGCCAACGATTGGATTTTACCCTGTCCTCCAAATCAAGTTTCCCGAGGCCGCCCGGAGATATCGAATGCGGCATCGTCCGGCCGGTCAACACAGTGATGGGCGACTGTCTCGGCGATGCCGGAACTCTGCTCGCTGCCCGTCTCGAGCGCGTATCGTTGGACGCTATTTCGCGCCAGGCCCAGCCCACACCCCTCCAACCGCAACACGGAGCCCATCACTATGGATGACGTCATCATCATCGGCGGCGGCTTTGCCGGTCTCGCCGCCGCCCTGCAGCTCGGCCGTGCCCGCCGCAAGGTCACCGTTCTCGATACCGGCCTGCCGCGCAACCGCTTCGCCGGCCACTCGCATGGTCTGCTCGGCCACGATCACAAGCCACCGCTGGACATCCTGGCCGAAGCGCGGCAGCAGCTGGCGCGCTATCCCACGATCAGGCTGGTCAATGCCCGGGCCGACAGGGTCTCCGGCGCCATCGACGATTTCTCCGTCCTCACTGGCGATGGTGAAAGCCTTGGGGCGCGGCGACTGATCCTGAGCTATGGCGTTGCCGACCAGATGCCTGATGTCCCGGGCTTTGCCGAAGGCTGGGGCACGTCCATCGTGCCCTGCCCCTATTGCGACGGCTTTGAAGTCGCCGGCCAGCATTGGGGCCTCGTCTGGTCCGGCCCACAGTCGCACAATTATGTCAGGCTGTACCACGACTGGACCGACACGTTGACGGTCTTCGCCGATGGTCACGACATTGCACCCGATATCCGGGCCGATCTGGCGCGCCGCAACATACCTGTCGTTGATGGCCGGATCACCGAAATCGCCCGTCACGGGGGGCATAACGCCACCCTCAAGCTCGATACCGCCCCCGATGTCGCAGTCGATATCTTATTCGCGCATCCGCGCAACAAGCCGTCCGCAAGCCTGCATGAATCACTGGGACTTGCCACGGTCAATACGCCCCTCGGCATCGCCCTCAAGGCCGACGAGCGCCGCGAAACCAGCATACCCGGCATGTACGCCGCCGGCGATCTTGCAAACCCAGCCATGGCTTCGGTCACCACAGCAATATCGCACGGCGCGCTGGCGGGTATCTCGGCCCAGCAGTCGATGCTGGTTTGAGAGCACAGACTGGAGGATGAGCATGACCGTCGAACCGGACAGCGCGGGTGTGCGCTTCCCTCCGCCCTTCGTCTATCTAGGAGCGCTGCTGTTGGGGCTGGCGGCGGAGCGGTTCGTCGCCCTGCGCTCTTTCGGCATCGACTGGCGGTTGCTGGTCGCGACGGGCGCGCTGCTGTTCGTTGCCGGCGCGGCGATGATGCTTGCGGCAGCGGCGCTGTTCCGGCGGCTGGGCACCAACGTTCCCCCGTCGCAGCCAACGACGCTCATCGCAACGACCGGTCCCTATCGGTGGACCCGCAATCCCATGTATCTCGGAATGGCGCTTATCTATGCCGGCCTTGCGATCGGCTTCGACGGTCCGATCGCCTTCGCCTTGCTCCCGTTGGTGCTGGTCGCGATCCAGACGCAGGTGATCGCCCGCGAGGAGCGCTATCTCGAAGCGAAGTTCGGCGACGACTACCCGCCGCTACAAGGCCGAGGTTCGCCGATGGCTCTGACCATTCCGCCGCTGCCGCCTGCGGGACCCGAAACCAGCATTGGCTGGGAAGAAAAAGGGAGAATCGAATGAAACTCTACGACAGCGACCGGGCGCCCAATCCGCGGCGGGTTCGCGTTTTCCTTGCTGAGAAGGGGATCGCGGTTCCTTTGGTGTCGGTCGACATGGGCGCGCTTGAGCACAAGAGCCAGACGGTCAGCTCACGCAATCCGTTGCAACACCTGCCAGTGCTGGAGCTTGACGACGGCACCATCGTCACCGAATCCGTCGCCATCTGCCGCTATTTCGAGGAGTTGCACCCCGAGCCCGCCCTGTTCGGGCGTGGCGCGCTCGGCAAGGCGCAGGTCGAGATGTGGCAGAGGAGGATGGAGTTCAACCTGCTCAGTTCCGTCGCGCAGGCCTTTCGCCATATCCATCCGGCCATGAAGGAATTGGAAATTCCGCAGATCCCCGAATGGGGCGAGGCCAACAAACCGAAGGCGGTCGCATTCCTGAAAATCCTCGACGACGAGCTGGCGTGCCGGGAATTCGTCGCCGGCGACAGCTATTCGATTGCCGATATCACCGGTCTGATCGCGGTCGACTTCATGAATCCGGCGCGCATCAAGGTGCCGGATGAATACACCAATGTGTTGCGCTGGCATCAGGCGGTCTCCAGCCGGCCGAGTGCCGCCGCTTGAGCGTGGAACTGGACAGTTTTGCAGCGACGGTTCGGGCCTGCCGCATCTGCGTCGAAAATCCCGTCGGCAAACCGTTGCCGCATGAGCCGCGCCGGTGCTGCAGCCATCATCCAGCGCCCGCATCCTGATCGCCAGCCAGGCGCCGGGATCCAAGGTGCACCTGTCGGGCATGCCTTTCACCGATGCCTCGGGCGACCGCCTGCGCAGCCGGCTTGAGGTGACCAGCGACGAATTCTACGACATTGAGAAATCCGTCATCGTGCCGATGGGCTTCAGGCAGTCTCGGATTTGGCGAAAATCGCGACCGACGTGGACATCGTTGTCAACAACGCCGGCACCCTGGTGCCGGAGCCCCTGTTGACCGTTGGCTTCGACGGTGTCGCCGAGATGTTCGACGTCAACGTCTATGGCCGGCTTCGCGTCGCGAAGGCGTTCGCACCGATCCTGCCGACGCCTACTCCGCTGCAGGGGTCGCGGGGGGCAGCGGCAAGTCCCAGGACGAGGCCAAGCGACGCAAGGGCGACACCTTTCGATCGAAACATGCACTCCAATCTTGTGAATGGACCCTCAATTGCTCGTGACGCGCTGATCAGTCATCGCATCAATTCCTACGACGCTGGCCGATATTAGGCGCGAAGCTGCCGTTCGCGCCACGAAAAATCTTCGTCGGCTTCAGTCAGACTTTCGCGTTCCATACCGTTCTTGCAGCACCAAGACAGCTCCGTCACGCCCAACTTCGCAGAAAATACCGCAAGTCTTTTGAGTGGGGGAAAAGGCGGTAGCGCTCTCCCGCTACAAAAATTGTCCAAATAAAATCAGCGACTTAGATGCAAGCACAGGCATCCGGGTGGCTGATTTCATGTCGCGTCATGTTGCAAACCGCTACCGTTGATTTCCAAGGGTTTCCTGCGACTATCGGCAGGTCCGTGCGACATGGACGCGACATGGAGAGGTGTCCGAATGGACAAGATGGCGGCGTCGGAATGGGTCGCACTGATCTCTGGTTTTGGCGGCGCATTGCTGGGCGCAATCGTCGGCGGCGCAGTTTCTTGGCTTCTGGCGCGGCAAGCTGCGAATGAATCCCGCAGACGTGACGGCGAGCAGCGACTTGCGGCTGAAAAAGCGGCCGCAGTTCGGACATTGCTAAAGGTCCAGCAGATCACAAACGGGACGTTCACTGTCGCGCAAGTCGTTCGCGAGGGAGTGACAGACGCACAGGCTAAGGGTCTGGAGCTGTGGCAGGTTATGAAGCCACATGTGGGATCCAAAGCCGATGTGCAAATTCATGCCGAAGATTTAGCTCCGTTCCTAGACCATCTCGGCAGTCCGTTCGTGGACTCAATCACTCTTGCTGCGTTGCGCTATGAGGTGCTGGAGACAACGCTAAGCGATTACAGCGCTCGGCGGGCAAGGCTCGGTGAATTGCTGGCGCCGTTCACGGTTCTGGATATGGAGACCGGCGCTGGCACAACGGATGTGCCGGAAGATCAAATAGCTGCGGTGAAAACGCGGGTGTTCGAATTGAAAGACATACTGCGGCAACTGCAAGATTTCGCTGAACATGACCTCAACGCCAACCTCGCGCTTTGCGGTCAGATCACATCTTATGGCGCCGCCAAGTATGGCAATTTTCCGAAGTTGCAAGCTCCTTCCGCGGAACTATTCAAAAGCCAGCCACCGTGAGGCAGCGGGCTCGTCGCGCCCCTGCGTTGGAATTCTTATCGCCGTTTGGTTTGCCGGATCTTGGACTTTGTTTGGCATATCCAGCGCAGCCTGATGATCACTTATAGAACCAGCGATCCTGACTAGGCCCAGTAGTGTTGAGGGTGAGGCCCATCAGCAGACCTAATGCGGCGCCGAGAATGAAGGCGGTCGACACCGTACCCGGATTGTCTTGGACGGCACCGGAAACAGATTGAGCCCCAGTCCGGAGCGCCTGGGCTGTACGGCCAGCGCGATCGGCAGCGCTGTCATACCAGCCTGTGGCTTCCTCGATGGCCTCTTCGGCGCGCTCTGCCAGCGTCCGATTGATCTTGTTGATTTCCCGCTTCAGCTGAGCGACCTGCTTCTCCAAGGCTTCCTGAGCTTCGCGCTGCGTCGGTCTCGGTGTCGCGGCTTCGTTTTGGTCGGCGGCCATTTTCAACCTCCCTTGATTGTCATGCTCAACGGCTGGCCGCCGCGTAAGGTTCCTGTCAGCGAAAAAAGCCCGCCACCCTGAGGCAGCGGGCCATGCCTCCGGGGCTGGGGCCGTCCAAGCTCCCGTTGTTCTGTCCGGTGTGCTCATCTTGCGGCCCGCAGGTATTCCGCTACCGGGACCATTCCTGAGCGAAAGCCCAGCCGTATCCGCCGACGATCTTGCCCTTGCGCGTGCAGAGACAGGCCGCTCGAATATCCCTGTAAGAAGTTCCCATGTCCTCGGCCGCAGCAACGATCGTTCCGTAGGTTTTGCCATCCGAGCGGCGTACAGCGCGGTTGCTGCGCCTGTTGCGAGCCTGCTCTGTTTTTGTCGACCAGCGGCAATTTTCAGGACTATAAGGACCGTCATTATCGATCCGGTCGATGGACAAGCGCTCGTTTTTCGGAAGGTGCGAGCGATCCTCCCAACCATTGGCAAGTGCCCAATCGCGGAAAACGACAAGGTCATGCCATTCGGCGCAGACCTTGATCCCGCGCCCGCCATAGTGATGAAAGTCGGCGGCTCTCGCACCTTTTTCGTATGCCACGCCAGACGCGCCAAAGAGGCGTGCCCTTACCACCATGACGATACTGTGTCGCCGCCGCCCGTTCTCGTGCGAGACAGCCACAAGAGCGACTGTTGCCAGTCTTCAGACTGTTGTTCAGGACAAGGCGCTCATTGCCACACTCGCAACGACAAAGTTGCTGAGGCTTGTTGCGACGATCGTTCTCCACCTGCCCGATCACTGTAAACCGCCCAAATATGTCGCCTGGCTTTATGGTTGTCGACCTTCGCATCCTCCACCCTTTGTCCTGCGACGAGGCGTTCCGTCATCCCCTGAACCGCTCGGTATGCCAATGGATCTTGCCATCGATCTTCATTGGCTTGTGTATCATCAATCGCTTCGGCAGATGCTCAGGATGCACCTCAAGCAGCGTGATCTAGATCTGCGGCTTGCAGCGGCTGCAGTCGAACTTAAGTTTCAAAGGATCGACGCCGCCGCCATAGACCATCATCAGGTCGGCGGAACGGCAATAGCGGACGTTGCCGCAACTGCATTCCGCCTTCACAAGCATGTTGTGCCGGGTCGCCTTGCCCAGCGTGTCGATCGGATCGTGCGCCATGAGAACAGAAAAGGAACAAATTCTTTGAACGTCAAGGGCACCTGTGGAATCTTTCGGCATGAGCGACGAACCGACCGCCTCCCCGAAGCCGTGCCGCAGCGTGAGCGCGGCGCAAACCTCGGCCATGCGTGCGAGCACGCCCGCTGCGGCCGGAATGCCGGATGGGGCTTCGCCCGGCCGCGACAAGCCTCGCACTGGTTCTGTTTGAGCACCGCGCCGAGGGAGAGAGGTTCCTATAGCGGAAAGGATTGATGACACGCTTGACCATCGCCTGTGAGCTTGAGAACGCCTCCGATCAGATCGCCGTGATATCTCGCGCAGATCTTCAGGTGATGCTGCGACGGGCTGCGCTGATGTTGAGGAATGTCACTGGCGTCGTCCTGGAGCCGAATGTCGAAGAAGCTCTGGGTGGACTGGCGACCGAGATGGGGCTTTCAAAAGCCGATTTGATCCGGACGATTATCCGTGAATGGCTTGTGGCCAATGCCTATCTACCTGTGCCGCAAGCGCTCGACGAAGAGAGCGCCGTGGACGGCAATGCATGATCAATCGAAACGTGGCTACCGCTCGGGGGTGCGTGGCGGCAACTGATCGAGCAGTGTGATTTCACCGGTCTCTTGGGTCGGGTTTGCTGCCGGCAGTTCGCCGTCTGGCGTCAGCTTGTCGACTGCGTCGGGCAAATCTTTCGTGATCCTGGCTATAAGCTCATCGCGGGAGAGACCAGTCTGCATTGAAAGAGAAGTGAGGGTGTCCTCGTCTATTGCCGTCTCCACCTCCTTTGGTTCGATCGGCTGGTTGGGTCCGGTACTAACCCACGAATCTACTTTCGACCCCACTCCTGCATTTCTGAAGCGGTCGAGGATGTCCCCGAGCGCCGTCCCGGATACCCCCTTGGACAACTGATCCAAGAGCCCGCCTTGCGGGTTGTTTGGATCGCGGTTTCCTGCACCGCGTATCAGGTCTCCGATCTTGTCGCGATTTTGGTAAGCCAGAATGCCAAGCATCGCCACCGCCAGTTTTCCCAGATTTGCCATTTGGTTTCCTCCTCGGGTCAAAGGGACAAGGGAACGTCCCCGTAAAAGTTCCCTGCGACACTCGAAAGTCTGCAGAACGTAGGCTTTGAGAGCAAGAACGCGGGACGATCGCTCATTTTCATGTCAGTCGGCCAAGCCACCTTCGCGGTACTGCATTGCATCAAAGATGGCCTTGAAGACGCTGCCGACCTCCTCACTGATCTCGTCCGGGTGAATGCCATCCCGAGCGGCAGCCTTCATTGCCTGATCCGCCAAATCACTGATCGCGGCCGGATCGTCTGTCATCGCATTCGGCAGATGGTCTGCCATCCATTTGTCGAGGAAGTTGACGCCGCGTGTGCTCATATCAGCACAAGCTTAGGAAGTCCGATAAGTTCCGCAGCCCAGGATAGCCCGGTCTGGCGAGGCTCGTATGTCTGGCTCTCCTCTCGGAAATCCTGCAGTGATGCGTGACGCAAGTCTTCCTCGCCCCGTAGGTGCTTCACGCGGCCGATCAGCCCCGGCTTGACCCATTGCGTGGCCGGCCGCCTCATGCCCTTCGGCGGTGGCCCAGCATGGTCCTGGACGCGCTTCCAGAGCCGTTCGCGCAATTCCCGGTTCAATGTGATGAAGGCGCTGCCGACATAGCGCCCTGTGCCCCGCTCTGCCATCAGGGCGAAAGCCGGCTTGCCCACCTCGCTCTCGACGCCGAGGAGATCGAACTCGCCGACCGCATAGCATTTCGCCTTCAGCCAGTTGGTCGAGTTGCCGCTTCGGTATTTGCTGTCTCGGCGTTTCGAAACCATGCCTTCCAGTCCGGCCTGCTCGACTAGATGGAAAATGCCCTTGGCATCGCCCGGCAATGGCTGACTGAATTGGATGCGACCGCCTTCCGACATCATCTCGGCGAGGATCTCGCGGCGCTCCTCCAGCGGCATATCGCGCAGGTCATGGCCGTTGAGATGCAGCAGGTCGAAGGCGACGAAATAGAGGTCATGCTGGCGCCGCGTGATGGCCTTGCGCAGCGCTGCGAAATCGGACAGCCCCGCTTCGTTGGTGACGATGATCTCGCCGTCAATGATGGCATTCTGGACGTTCAGCCGTTTGGCGGCATCAACCAAGTCTCGATACTTCGCCGACCAATCGAGGCCGCGGCGTGTGAAGATGCGCACGCCGTCCTCATCCCTGACGATCTGGGAGCGATAGCCGTCGAATTTCACCTCGTGAAGCCAGCCATCGCCCTCGGGAGGCTTCTCCACCAGGGTCGGGATCAACGGCTCGATGAACTTCAAACGCATGAACGGACTCACAAAATCGCGATTCAAGCGGCGACCGCTGATTTAGTTCCGGAACAATTTTAGCCAAATTGGATGTCCGAAGGGTTGTGACGAAACTTTCTGACCTTGGCTCCCCGATCCCCGGCCACCGCCAACGGTGACCAGCCGGCAAAGAGATCGAGCATTTCCACCCGTGCTCGACCCTGCGGCCAGTAGATGGCGCGACCTCCGGCAAGTCTCTGGCAGGAGCAACCAGGACACAAACCGCTGGAGCTGTACGCGTGAAAAGCCCGCGCCATGCCCTTCACAGAGCGCGCAGGATTTAGAGTGGAGCTTGTCCATGCCCTTTAGGGCATTATCTTCGGTTAAGCATGTTTGTCGGTTTGAATATCCATATGAGAATTATATGCGTCGAAGAACATGCGCTTCAAACCTCGCCGGTCTGAAGGATCTTCCCAATTCACCACGTCGTCGGCGTATCGTTCTAACAGCGTGATGTTTTCCATGACCTCCCAACGCCTCGCCGGCGCAACAGCATACACTCCAATCTTATGTATCCTGGCGCCGTAGACTGCTTCTGCGCGATCCAAGATAACGGCCTTCAGAGCGGCTTGGGCCAGGTGAGGGTGAGCTGCTCTCAAATCCAGAACCGAGGCTACATGCAGCTTGGAATTCAACTGGGCAAAATCCGCCTCTAGCCCGATTTCCACTTTGTAGTTTTTGACCACCTTCCCACTGTTAAGGCCGTCGTCTTTAGACGCCAATATCTTCGCGGAACGCAGGTCTGAACTGATTTCTGAAACAATCGACGAATCGTCTCTCTTCCGCTCAGGGGCCGGTCGCGAGATACTAACTTTTACGATCTCTCTTACACGTGACTTGTATTGATCCTCGCTCGCAGCCTCAAACCATCCCCGCTTTGATAAAAGAATGTCGCCTTGGGCAGCGGATAGGTAGGTGAACCGTTCTTCCTTCGAGAGAGACGGATCGTCCACACTTCGCATCATGGTTGAATAGGAATCGATAAACGAATCCCATGATCTACCCGTAAGAGCGCGGATTTTTCTAGACTCGAAAACCTGTATATCCAGGCCGTCGTCTTTCAGAACAAGCAGTCCAATATTCACCCGCTCGCCCCTGCGAGCGTCTGGCGCGGCCTGAAGAATAGCATAACTATAAATACGATCCATTTTTTATGCCCTCCTCTACCTGGCTTAGCCGTTGGTCGCGTTCCACAGAATTCCACCACGTCAATATCCCATCCTTTTGCTGATTTGTCAACCAAATTGATGGATGTTCTAGTATTATTGCTTCTATGCTTGAGATTTTGATTGATCTTAACTTTTGACAGACGAGCGACGCTTCGTTGAATTGTATAAACTCTCCGAAAAGTCTGCGCAGAATTTTCAGCGCAATGACGGTGTTCGTCTGTTGCCCTAGAGGGAGCGGAGGCGGTGGCAGGCCGTTCCATATCCATGCCTGCGAATAATCAAAGGCCAAAATTGCATGGCCCGACCGCTGCTTCACCACTAGGTAGTTTGCGAGGTGGCGGTCGACATTGTGAACAAATAGGTCGAATGCCAGAATCCGGGAGAGTGTCGGGGCGAGAAGGGAAAAATCTATCTCCCCAGTCTTGGCGCGTGTCCACCATCCATTTTGATTATTGGTTCCCGTTTCGATGCCGCTCTCCCATCGTGACCCGAAACACTCCCGACCGTCGACGCGCACAATTCTGATCGCGGGAGATACAAGCCCTGCCAGCTCTCCAAGTCGGGTGCAAAACCATTCCTGGTGTGGCAAAGATGCGTTCCTATCGGAATTCTTGACGGCGTAATCTGAACCGTCGTCACATCGGCAGAAGTAAGCGCAGTCAACAGACCCACTGTCGTTAAGTTCGCACGATTTTGCCTCCACGCTTATCGCGCGCAGGTACGACTCTACTTCTGCTCTTTCCCCCATCTTGACGATGCCGCCCGCCTGGCTATTTCGCGCCGGCGTTCTGGCGACAAAGATTCCGCCCGAGCCGCGCCCCCTTCAGCCCAGGCACCGTATCACTGGTATCTCCAGTTGCAATATCCGCGACGGATTCGCCAACTTGTTCGGGTCGCGCGGGGCGCTTGGGGTGCTTGGTCATTCGATGGCATCCGGGTGCTTGGTGGCATGCCCGTCAAAATTATAGGTGAGCGGACAGCCAGCGTGAGCGCTGATATGCTCGACGTTCATTTTACCGCTCTTGAGAGGGTATATATAGATCGGACCCAAGCACCCCAAACAGCGCCGGGGCAGGTCATGGTAACCATGCGCCGCCGCTGCGCTCATGGTCGTCCACTGATCGTCGATCTTGACTTCGCATGTGGGAATCATGCGAGTTCCTAAACCTCATCGGGCGCGGGCAAGCCCGCGTCACGAAGATATCTTGCCAGTTTCTTGAACAGGTTGGGATGGTGGCGCTTGCTGTCGGGGTCCGCATTCACCGTCGAACGAAAGCCGCCGCCTGCGATGTGAATACGGTTGCTCTTTTCGCTGTACCAGACAGACACATTCAATTTCGTGCTTTTGGCCATACAAACCTCCCATGCCCTTCCGTCAATATAGGAGTTAGGGCGCGATTGCATATTGCATATCAACGGTCGGTTATCTTCAGGATTTTCTCCGCCAGTCGTGATGACGCGGCTGACCCCCATGGTGTTCAATGCTTCATGAGGTCACGGTTGAACCTCACCCTTCGTGACGGGCCGGGATTGTGGCTTTGCCGAAGCGCTCCTCGTTGTGGCGCTGAACCACCTTCGCCCATGGTCGGATGAACGGGAAACCTTGCCAAGCTCGGCATTCAGCCAGAGTCGGAATCCGCGCCAGGTTCGTGACCCCGATAAACCTTGGCTGATGCTGGGAGGCAGCTTGAGTTTCGGCCGCCCGCGCTCTTGCATGGGCTCTCATCCTTGCCTCCAATGCGGCATCCGCGCAGGCCGGCATGCTGTCGAGTTCGTGCAGGTTATCTTTCTGAATACTCGAAAGCTTCAGATACACGGGCTGCACCGCCGCATAGAAGGCGATGAGATCGACATGGCTGGTGAAGCCGGAGGCATCGCCGCGATCGACCGCAGCGCGCCAATGTGCGGGAAATGTGGAAGAGGTCATGTGTTTCTCCTTCAAAGGACGCCGCGTCGTCACGACGCTGCAGATTGGTTTCAAGGCTTGGCTCCCCAGCACGCCGACATTGAGCGGTCCGCCCAGTCAGCGCCGCCGGGCAGGCCTTCGACGTCATCGGAAGTCCACTGACCGCCTGATCCGTCGTTGCCGATTTTCTCGACGAATTCTTTCACGTCGGCGGACCAGGCCAGAACCGGCCGATCCGGCAACGGCAAGCGAAAGTCGTGAATGCGCGAGCGATTGATATCCTGGTGCACCGCACACGCTAGCGTCGCGGTAAGGTCTTCCACCGCGATCACCGCCCGGGCCTGGTCGAGTTCTGAGGCTCCCAAGACTTCCATCGCCTCCCGGATCAACGACGGCCATTCAGCTGTCATGACCGCCAGGCACGCTTTCACAGCCGGGTCGTATCCATCCGTGGATTTCGCCCTCCAACTTGATCGCCGACGCTCCGCCCGATCTGGTCGGCCGCCATGGCCGTTTTTGATGTTGGAGTTCTGGCGCCGCGCTGCGTCGGCAGCCTGCCGGTCGATCATACGCCGGCCATCAGCCAGAACGACCACAGGCAATGAACCGCGCTCGACAGCCCGGCTGATGGTTGACGGGTTAACGCCGATGGTGGCGGCAAATGCAGACATGGTGAGGAGAGCTGCGGACATCAGACTATTTTCAACAGCTCAAGATTGCGCGGGAATAGGGCTCTCGGGCTTGCGCCATAAGGAGCCGGCGGATTGCCAAGTTGGCGACTCCCTACTATTCGCGCGGTCGGTAGGTGGCGAGGAGGCCGCTCGCCTTCAGCCGGGAGATCGACACCATCCAGCGCGTGCCGTTGATCTACTTGCCGATGTCGAAGTCGCGGCACCAATCGAGCATGGTCTGCTTGGCGACGTGGAACCTATGGCTGGCCTCGCCGCTGGTGATCCAGTCATCTTCTGGCAAAGTCTGCCACACCATCCGGCTCGACTTCGCTCTGGACTGCCTTGGCTGCGGACAGCGCAGCCTCCAGATGGTGGATGAGGTTGGCGAGGCCCCTCATGCGGCGCCACCGGTTTCGCCCGACATCAGGGAACGATATCGCCCGCCACGAGTTGGGAACCCATGGATATCATGGAACCCCCCGGACGCATGGCGGCTGATACTGAACTCACCAATGCCTTGGAGCGCATCAACCGGACAGAGCTTGCGCTTGAACGCACGGAACAAATGCTGGCCGAGAATATCGCGCTGCGCAAAAGGATGCGATCTCTGGTCGAGGCCGCACGCTTGGTGAAGATCGAACAGCATCAATAGGGCAGCCCATCCCCTGTGGATCTTTCTTTTTCCAAAGCGGACAAGGTTTAAGTTCTTTTTCTGTTTTTGTTTTTGTTCAGGTCTATGTCTCAGGTCTATGTCTCGGTATCTGTCTCTGTCTCTGTGTGTGTACAGGACTGATGACAGGGCTGTGAGCAGGGGTGTCATGATGATCCACCCCCCATTCGCCGAGTTTGCAGAAGCCTCTCGTTAGGATTGACGCTAACGACGTTCGCAGGCGGATCAGCACCGAAGGTCCGCTTCGCCCATTCGGTCGCCATGAAATCGGCCTCGGCAGCTTCTCTGATTGCGTCGCTGTCGATGTGGTCGATGATCTTCATGGTACCCTTGGCGTGATCCTTGTTCGTCGGGATGTTGCCTTTGTGCTGAAACCATTTCTTGACGTAGGTATCCGCAGTCGCCGGATGGGACTGTCAGGAATCTTGTGCGTGAGGCCGGTTGTCGTCATTGGCTGACGAACCTTTCGCCGAAGACGACGGCGAATTGTGTTCTGGCCTCGAACCACTCGCGCGGGGCGCGTTTCCATTCCTCGGCGGCGTGGTTGAGAACCAGATATAGCAGTTTCATCGCCGCGTCGTCATTGGGAAAGTGACCGCGCGTTCGCACGGCCCGCCGCAGCTTTGAGTTCAGCGCCTCGATGGCGTTTGTCGTGTAGATGATGCGGCGCACGCTCTCGGGGAATGCGAAGAACGGCACGACATGGAGCCAGTTGCGCCGCCAGCTCTGAGCGATCGCCGGATAACGTTGGCCCCAGTAGCCAGCGTCGAAGGCATCGAGCGCGGCCAGGCCGGCTTCGGCGTCCTTGGCCCGGTATA